>CANRJP010000089.1 GCA_947630975.1 uncultured Clostridia bacterium | reverse complement strand
CGGCCCTTTATCAGCACCTCTCCCCTGCCGGAAAGGGCGCGGGGCACTCCGTCGGCGTAACCGGCGGCCACCACGGCAACCTCCATGGTTCTTTCGGCGGTGAAGTTAAGACCGTAGCCCACATTTTCACCCGGAAGGACGGTCTTTACCTGAGCTATATCCGCCCTGAAGGTCAGCACCGGCTTTAAACCGGCCGCCAGCTCCGCCGTCGTCGGCCCGTCGCTGAGAACGCCGTAGAGCGCGATGCCCACACGGGCGTAATCGCCGCCTATCTCGGGATAGCGGAACAGGCCGTAGCTGTTGAGAATGTGCTTTTTGACCCTGATCTTCCTTTTTTCAAGCTCATCACAGAGCCGCGCAAAGCGCTCCGCCTGTTCCGCGGTAAAATCCGCAAATCTCGTCTCCAGCCTGTCGTCGGCGCAGAGGTGGGTGAACACTCCCTCGATTTTGAGATATTTCAGACCGAACATCTCAAAAATATTTTCGCTGTCGGCCCTCTCCCCCAGCCGGTTCATGCCGGTGTCCACCGCCAGATGTACCCGAACCTTTCTCCCAAGGGCGTTAAGCTCACGGGCGCAGTTCAGATCGGTGACCGTCTGTATCAGCCCGTATCTGCGCACAAGGCGAATTTGTCGGAGCGGGGTGTAGCCCAAAATCAGTATATCGCCCCTAACTCCGCCGCGTCGGAGCCTCACCCCCTCCTCGACGGTCGCCACGGCAAAGGCCCTTATCCCAAGGCGGTTCAGCTCCTTTGAGACAATAACGTCCCCATGGCCGTAGGCGTTGGCCTTGACAACGGGCATCAACTTACAGCCGCCGGGCAGACGCTCCCTCAGCGCTTCGACGTTGTGGGCCAAGGCCCCGGCGTCCAGCTCGATGCGGCTCCGTCCCGGCGGGTCGGGACGTTTTTCCGCCAGCAGCCATATCACTGCTGCAATACCGGACAGAGCGCAGACGGCCAGATAATGGACAATAGCGTTCTCAACCAGAAGATTTTCAAGCCCCAGCAGCTCCGCTGCCGGCCGCACCGCCGCGATGGCCGCGGGGTGGACGATATAAATTACCGTTGACGCGGAACGCAGGCAGGGCAAAGGCTTCGCATCAATACCAAGCAGAAGCTGAAAAAGGAACCACAGGCATAAGGGCAGGAAAATATACATACTGTCGTGACGCTGTACGTCAAGGGAACGAAGCACCAGCGCCTCGGCTATCATGGCGGCGAACAGGTCGACAAACAGGGGCAGAGGCTTTTTCACCGGCCTCGCTTTCGCGGCGGCGGCCCCCATCATCAGGAAGAGCGGGGCCATGAAAATTCGGGTGTAAGAGGTAAACGCGAATATTCCCCGGTAAATCCCGCCCACCGGCAAAAGCGTGACAAGGCCGTAATAGCTGTCGCCGCCGAGACCCACAATATATAGAAAAACCGCCGCCGCAAATATCGCCTTGGGCCGCATGAACCGCGACAGCAGCCATATCAGTCCCAAGCCCAGCATGACGGCGGGGAGATACCACAGATGGTAAAATGTGCCGTCAAAGACCAGCATTTTCAAAGCCTTAAGGAGCGTAATGCCGTTATAGTGACCGGCGTACAGTCCCAAGGGCAGATATATAATCACGGAAATGAGATAGAGCAATCCCGTTTTTTTCAGAGATACGGCAAGACGGCCGCAGTTTTTTCCGTCGCCGTAAAGCAGCTCCGGCAGCACGAAAAAGCCGGTCACCGTCAGGAAAAACGGCACCGCAAGCCGGGCGATTGCCCTCGTCAGCACAAAGTCGGCAATGGGGCTGACGCCGGCCAAAGGCGAAGTGTGGACGGAAACAACGAGAAGTGCCGCGATAAGCCGGAACCTGTCGAGAGCGCCGTACTTTTTCATGCCTCCCCACTCCCCTCGCCCAGATATTCCTCAAGAGTCAGGCCGCTTTCCGTCATTATCAAGCTGTGGGGCAGACCCACGTACCGGAAATGCCACGGCTCATGGGCGATGCCGGTGATATGCTCCTTTCCGGCGGGATAGCGCTCCACGAAGCCGAATTTCGGCGCCGCCAGACGGAAGCTCTGACATATTCCGCTGTACGGAAACCTGGGACGGATAAAGTCGATCTCGCCCTCCCGAAGGCCCAGATCGACGGCAAGTCCGGTTTGATGCTCACTGCACCCGGGCAGAGCCACGTATTTCGCCGTGAATTCCGGCCCGCTGTCCCGCAGGGATTGGGCGTAGATTTCCTCCTGCTCCTCGCGGGAGCGCCAGCCGCTGACGAGAGCGATCCTATCTCCGGCGCCGATATGCTCCAAAACGGCTTTGAGGGCCTCCGCCGCCTCGGAGCGCAGGGCGGCGCCGTCCGTGACCGACAGATCCGGCGGAACGTCAAGACCCTCGGGCAGCGGGTGGCGGCTGTTCACCAAAATCAAATTGCCGCTCATCTTTCCACCGCCAGTTCTATTGCCCTTGTCACCACGTCGCCGAAGCCAAAGCCCGCCGCCCTCATCATTGATGGGAAACGGCTGTGAGGCGTGAAGCCGGGTACGGTGTTCACCTCGTTAAATACCAGCCGTCCCTCCGGGGTCAGGAACATATCCACTCTGGCCAGAACACGGCAGCCGAGGGCCCGATATATTTTTTTCGCGGTCTCCTGAATTTCAACGAGCTTGTCCGCCGACACTCTTGCGGGAAGGTGTATCTCGGAGGTCTTAAGCGTATATTTTTCCTCAAAATCGAAAAAACCGCCGGAAATTTCTATTTCGTCGGGTATGCCGGTGATGAGTTCGTCGTTGCCCATGACGGCGCAGCCCACCTCGAAGCCGGGAATTTCCTCCTCGATTATGGCCGTGGTGTCATATTTCAAGGCCAGTTCCACGGCGGCGGGCAGCTCCCTCATATCCGCAACTCTGCTTATTCCGAACGAGGAGCCGGCCCGAAGGGGTTTGACGAAAAGGGGCGGCTCAAGTCCCTTTACCGGTGTGTTGGGCGAGGTGACTGTCACGGATCTCGGCACGGCTATCCCCGCCGAGGCCGCCAGCCGATGGGCCCTTTCCTTGTCCATGGCAAGAGCAGAGGCCAGAACTCCGCAGCCGGCGAGGGGTATGTCCGCCAGCTCGGCCAGAGCCTGAACCGTGCCGTCCTCGCCGTTACGCCCGTGGAGGACGGGGAACATTACGTCGATATTTATTTCACGCATATCCGGCAGGACGTATAATACTTTTCGTTCCGGACTTTGGGACAGCACCGCCGGACGGGCCTGTCCCTGCCATGTACCGTCCGTTATCCTTTCAAGCGGGCCGTCGTAACAGTACCAGCCGCCGCCCTTGGAAATTCCTATCATGACAGGCTCGAACCGGCTTTTATCCATGCTGCCGAGAACACCGGCGGCCGAGGTAAGCGACACCTCGTGCTCCGGCGAACGCCCGCCGAACAGCACCGCCACATTAAGCTTTTTCATACGCAAACACTCTCCTATAAAAATCGCTGTGATACTATAGTATCACAGCGAATATGAAAATGTATGCGTTTTTTACTATTAATTCTTAAATTTGTCCCACGTATTTCTTACGATTTTATTACATTAATTTTACTACATTAGCGGCAGCACAACGGTGAAGGTGATAGTTTCGTCGGCGCTTTCGGCCCAAATGCGGCCCCCGTGTAGCTCCACTATCTGCCGGGCGATCGCCAGACCGAGTCCGGAGCCGCCGGTGGCGGTTAAGCGGGCGGAATCCGCCCGGAAGAACTGGTCGAAAATGCGCTCCAGCTTGTCGGCGGAAATCGTCCTGCCGCGGTTTATGACCTTCAGCTCCGCCCTGCCGGGCTGTCCCTTAAGAGAAATACGGATAGGGGTGTTCGGATAGCTGTAGCTGACGGCGTTGCGAATGAGGTTGTCAATAACCCGCTCCATTTTGTCCGTGTCGCATATCAGCCGTATGCCGGAGGCGATGTCCGGCTCCCAGCTCAGACCCTTGGCGGCCAAAATCGGCTCAAACTCCGAGATTATCTGCTCCAGCATCATGGAGAAGTTGACCTCCTCTGGCTCAAGCTCAATATTGGACAGGCTGAACCGGGTAATGTCAAAAAATTCGTTTATTAGATTTTCCAGACGCTGGGCCTTTTCGGCGGCAATGCCGGTATATTTTGCCCTTAACTCGGGAGACAGGTCGGGTTCGTCACGGAGCAGGGACAGATAGCCGATAACGCTGGTGAGCGGAGTTTTAAGGTCGTGAGCCAGATAAACTATCAGGTCGCTCTTGCGCTGCTCCGCCTCCCGTGCGGCGGCGGCGTTGCGGGCCGATTCCTCCCGGAGCAGGTTCATTCTGTCCTGCACTCCCTTCAGGGGGCCGGGCAGCTCGATGGGTTCGCCCTCGGGGCGGGTAAGCTGCTCCGAAGCGGCGACTATCTCGTCGATGTACCTGTAGGGCTGCATGAGGAAAACGAGGGTTATCGCTATCCAGCTTGCCGCCAGAATGATAACGTAAACCAGAAGCTGATAGCTGTGCATAAAGCTGATTACAGGGTAAAGGGGGTCGTCATACTGCCAAGTGCGCCGCGAGCACAAAAAATAGGCCGCCGCGGCAACGCCGGCCAATACCAAAGGCGCCGCCGCCATGGCGGCTATGTAACTAATCATGGCCCTGAGTCTCAGGGCGGAGCCGCGATCCCTATTCCTCGACAGTGTAACCAACTCCCCAGACGGTTTTTATAAATTTGGGCTTTCGGGGACTTTCGTGCATTTTTTCACGGAGCCGGGCGATGTGGGCCATCACGGTATTGTTGCTGTCCAGATATTTTTCCTTCCACACGGCCTCGAAAAGCTCCTCCGAGGGCACCACCTTTCCCCTGCGCCGACAGAGATACCAGAGTATGCCGAACTCTATGGGCGTCAGGGACAGCTCCTCGCCGTAAAGAGTGCAGCGGTGGCTGTCGCCGTTGATGTACAGGCCGCCGTGGTCGTACTCGTTGACCGGCTCGGCGGCGCCCCGGTTATAGCGGGTATAGCGGCGGAGCTGGGTTTTTACCCTTGCCACAACCTCAAGAGGGTTGAAGGGCTTGGTGATATAGTCGTCAGCCCCGATAGTCAGGCCGGTTATCTTGTCCATGTCCTCCACCCTCGCCGTGAGCATTATCACGGGAAAGAGATGCTCCTCCCTGATTTTGCGGCAGAGACCGAAGCCGTCCATGTCCGGCAGCATAACGTCCAGTAAGGCCAGGTCAACTTCCTCCGCCGCCACAAGCTCCAGCGCCTCCTCGGCGCAGGCGGCCTTGAGTACCCGGTAATTCTCGTTTTTAAGGTAAACCTCCATCAAATCGGCTATTTCTTTTTCGTCGTCCACCACAAGGATGGTCTCGGCCATAGCTCTCACTCCGATATCGAGCTTCTAAGCTCAAGTATTTCTTCGTCCAATTCGGCAATTTCGCCGTTCAGCCGGTCTATCTCCGCCTGACTGGCGTTCGCCTGCTCTATGCTGTAATTCAGCAGATCCATCACGGAATAATCGTCATAGGTATTCTGAACCCTTATGCGATTCTGGAACTGCATTATTTTCATCCAGCGCAGCATCTCCTCATATTTTTCCAAGTCACAGTCCTTTTCGCGGTCGTCAACGTAGCGCTTTACGTGACCGGTTCTTACCACAAGCGGGGTGCCGGTGTTCATGATGCTGTTGGTGCGTATCTTCACTATCGACGGGTTATACATGATTGGCTCACTGTCAATTTTCATCATTCCGTCGTCGGCGGTGCTGTTCGTTATGCAGATATTTATCCCCAGCTCATGAAGCTCGTCGGCCATGCCGCTGTTGTACTCCCCGTCCTCAAACACCATTATCTCCGGGAAGGGCGCGCCCATGGCCTCGAATTCGGCCTTTACCTGACTTAAATCCACGGCGCTGCTGTATTTTATGGCGCCCTCCCAGTCCGCGCCCAAAAGCTCCCGATACTGATTTAAGTCTATGAGCTTTCCGCCGGAGGGCGTCTGCCCGGGGCCAAAGGTGAAAATCGCCCGGAACTCGTGATAGGCGACCGTAGGGTAAATCGTCTCATAGAGATTGGTGTCCGCATAGTCAAAGAGCAGGAACACCGAAGCGCCGCCGGTCTCGGTCATGTCACGGTCCGTCTCCAGCTTTTCTATTTGAGAATAGAGCTCCGCTTTCTTCTGCTGAAGGTTGTTGATTTCAATTATGGTTTTGCTGCGCTGCTCATAATCTCCCATCTCATGTTTAAGGGAAAAATACAGTATCAGCACCGATGCCGCCAAAAGCGCGGCCACGGCCAACACGGTCAGTATCTTTTTTATAAGGTTTTTTTCCATATCTTACACCAATCAAAAATCACTTACGATTTCCTTGCGGAACTCGTCATCCACAGTATACTCGGGCACATCTACCGTCGTTTGCGTATTGACGCCGGCGTTTTCGTACTCCTCAAGCTTGCCGGCGTCATTATGGGGCATAAAAATTATCAGCACCGCCGCCGCCACGGCAAGGCCAAAAATCACTAAAGCCGCATAGAGGAGATTTTTCATTCCGTTCATATTCTTCATCCTTCTCATTTTAAAAAAATACAAACTCTTTTGTAATTATATCACAAAGCCGCGAATTTGTAAATACATTATTTTCATTTTTATTAAAATAAATAGATAATTACCGTATTGACAAGGCGGTACATTTTAGGGTATAATATATATGTTAAAGTGTAAAATATTTTATTAAGATTTTAGGAGGCACAAATTATGGCCGGAATTTTTCAAAACGAATTTGGCAGCATTACCGTGAGCGGCAGCGTTATATCCGCCATTGCCGGCGGCGTGGCCACAAAATGCTACGGCGTGGTCGGCATGGCCTTCAAAAATACCAGGGACGGCATAGTTAACCTGCTAAAAGCGGGCAACATCAGCAAGGGCGTCAACGTCACCTTTGACGAAAACGACGCCATGCACATTGATCTGCACATAATCGTCCAGTACGGTGTGAACATAAACGCTATCTGCGAAAGCATTATGCACAACGTGAAATATCAGGTTTCCGCCATAACCGGCATCGAAATAGCCGAGGTTAACGTTTTCGTCGAGAGCGTAAGAGTCACCGGCAACTAAGGGGGAATTGGCATGATCAACCAAATCGACGCGGCGCTGCTCCGGAACATGGTACTCTCCGCCGCAAACAATCTCAGCGCCAACAAGGACGCCGTTGACGCGCTGAACGTTTTCCCGGTGCCGGACGGCGACACGGGCACCAATATGGGGCTGACCTTTATGAATGCCGCGAAGGAAGTGGAGGCCAACACCTACGCTTCCGTTTCGGACGTGGCGTCCGCCGTGGCCAAGGCCACTCTGCGCGGAGCCAGGGGCAACAGTGGCGTTATTCTTTCCCAGATTTTCCGAGGCATAAGCAAGGTGCTCAAGGGTCTTGAGACCGCCGGAGTGTCCGAACTGGCCGCCGCTCTCAAGACCGGCAGCGACACGGCCTACAGCGCCGTCATGAAGCCCACCGAGGGCACGATCCTCACAGTGATACGCAAGTGCGCCCAGGCGGCGCAGGAATACGAGGGCGAGGACGTGGAGGCCATGATGGAGGCGGTCATCGCCAAGGGCAACCGCACTCTCGCCAAGACTACCCAGATGCTGCCCCAGCTCCAGCAGGCCGGGGTTGTGGACGCCGGCGGACAGGGACTGATGTTCGTGCTCGAGGGCTTCACCATGGCTCTGGACGGAAGGGACGTCGTTCTCAACGCCATGCCCGGCGCAAAATCGGCTCACGCCGACGGAGCTCAGCCCGAGAACGCCCAGCAGGCCCTTAAGACCGAGGACATAAAGTTCACCTACTGCACCGAGTTCATCGTCAACAAGTACGACCCCTCCGCCTCCGCCGACGGGCTGCGCACGGCCATCGAGGGCAAAGGCGACTGTATGCTCATAATCGACGAGGAAGAAATCGTAAAGGTACATATCCACACCAACAATCCCGGATATGTGCTGGAACAGGCGGTCAAGCTGGGGGAAATGGTAAATATAAAAATAGACAACATGAAGCACCAGCACAGCAGCATAATCAACGGCGAAAAGGCCGGTGAGCCTTCTCCCGCCGAGGAGGCCGCTCCCGCCGCTCCGGAAAAGGAGCTGGCAATAATTTCCGTGGCCGCCGGCGAGGGACTGGCGCAAACCTTCCGCGACCTGAACATAGACGGCATAATTGAGGGCGGCCAAACCATGAACCCCTCCACCGAGGACATTTTGGCGGCGGCCAACGCCACCAACGCCAAAAACGTGATCATCCTGCCCAACAACAAAAACATTATCCTCTCGGCGGAACAGGTTCAGTACCTGACCGAGGACAGAAAAATATTCGTTGTGCCCACCCGCTCCGTACCGGAGGGCATCGCGGCGGCCATGGCATTTTCGCCCGAGCTTGGCCCCGAGGAGCTGGCAAAGGCCATGGAGGAAGCCGCTAAGGCCGTCAAGAGCGGCAGCGTGACCTTCGCCGTCCGTGACACCAGCATCGACGGCATGGACATCGCCAAGGGCAACTACCTTGGACTGTCCGGCGGCAAAATCGCCGCCGTGGGCGAGGATCTTAACGAAATAACGGCTAAACTCATCGCCGAAATGGCCGACGGGGACAGCGAGGTGATCTCCGTATACCAGGGCTCCGACGCCACGGAGGAGGACGCCGCCGCCCTTGAAGAGCGGCTTTGCGAAGCCTATCCCGACGCGGACGTGCTGTTCTACGACGGCGGCCAGCCGGTGTATTACTACCTTATTTCTGTTGAATAATTCAATAGAAAATATAAAATTCCGTGGCGCGTACACGGAATTTTATAACTTAACCAGGCACTTTCACATATCAATGGAGGTCTTTCTATGGCAAAAGTAATATGGGGACATCTGCTCATGGTTCTGGGCGCTGTCGTAATCGCCTACTGGCCCAAGGTCATACCGGTGGAAAACGAGCTGGGCTTCTGCGCCGTGGCCTACTGTCTCATCTTTCCGATAATCACCCTCATCGCCTGCTTTCTCTGCGGGCTGAGAGGTGTCGCCTTCGGCCTGATGTGCGCGTTTTTCACGGCCTTTGCGGCGGCGCTGCTGCCCTATCCCTATTTCGGCAGTCTTTGGCGGGAGACAATCCTCCTGCCGGAGGTCGGAGCCGTTTTGGGCGTGGCTCTGAGCACGTTGGCTGACAGGTTCCGGAAGCGGAAGCCGCCGGAGGATCCGGACTATGAAAGACTAAATCCTTAAGGGAGATTATGCTATGTCCTCTCTCCACGCCCCCGTTACCGAAATTTCCGGAATAGGGGAAGTCACCGCAAAAAAATTCAATAAGCTTGGCATCATGACCCTTTGGGATCTGCTGACCTTTTATCCCGTAAGGCTGGAGGATCGCAGAACCGCAAAAAAGATAGCCGACCTCGCCGCCGGAGAAACGGTGTGCATAACCGCCACGGTCTTTACTCCCGTCACCGGCCGTCCGTCGGCGTCGGGAGCCATGACGGTTTTCCGCGCCACTCTCAGAGATGAGAGCGGCTTTTTGCCCGTGACCTTTTTCAACAACAAATATATCAAAACCATGCTTTTACAAGGGCGGGAATACACCTTTTACGGCAAGGTGAGCGCCTCGGTGGGGCGGCTGGAAATGGTGTCGCCGGAGTTTGAGCCCGCCGGTCAGGAGCGGTTCACCAAGGCCGTCACTCCGGTCTACAGCTCCACCGCCGGTCTGCCCCAGCGGGCCATACGCAAGGCGGTAAAGGGAGCGCTGGAGCTCACAAAGGACATTCTGCCCGAGACGCTGCCCCCGTCCATACGGGATAAGCACAGGCTGTGCGGGCTGTCCTTCGCCATAAATTCCATACACTTTCCGCCCGATCTTGAAAGCGCCGAGCTGGCACGGCGGCGGCTGGTATTTGAGGAATTTTTCATTTTGCAGACCGCGCTGCGCGGACAGAAGCTGATGAACCGCCGCTCCTCGGCCTTCCGTTTCAAAGACACCGATCTCTCCCCCTTCGCCGATCTGCTGCCCTACGAGCTGACAAACGCCCAAAAGCGGGTAATAGGCGAAATTTCCGCCGACGTGTCAGGGGATTTTCCCATGAACCGCCTTGTGCAGGGAGACGTGGGCTGCGGCAAAACGGCGGTGGCCGCCGCCGCCATGTACCTCGCCGTTAAGAACGGCTTTCAGGCGGCCATGATGGCGCCAACCGAAATACTCGCCGCCCAGCACTACGGGGAGCTTGGGCCGTTGTTTGAAAAGCTCGGCATAAGGGCTCGGCTAATAACCGGCAGTCTCACCAAAAAACGGAAAAACGAGCTGTCGCGGGAGCTTGCGGAAAACAGTATCGACATTCTTTTCGGCACCCACGCCCTAATCGAGAACAGCGTCATTTTTCCACGGCTGGCTCTGGCCGTAACCGACGAGCAGCACCGCTTCGGCGTAAGGCAGAGAGCGAGACTGGCGGAAAAGGGCGAGGGCGTCCACATTCTGGCAATGACCGCCACGCCCATTCCCCGCTCGCTGGCTCTAATTATGTACGGTGACATGGACGTTTCCATAGTTAACGAGCTGCCGCCGGGACGGCAAAAAATCGACACATTCTGCGTGGGGGAAAATATGCGCCGGCGCATCAACGCCTTTATCGGCCGCGAGGTGGCCGCGGGGCATCAGGCTTACATCGTCTGTCCGGCCATCGACGACAACCCGGCCACCGAGCTGAAAGCCGCCGCCTCTTATTCCGAAAACCTTCGGGCCGCCCTGCCCGGCGTCAGCGTGGGGCTTCTCCACGGGCGGATGAAGGCCGCCGAAAAAGACGCGGTCATGGACGCCTTTTCAAAAAATGAAATTTCGGTTCTCGTTTCCACCACGGTCATAGAAGTGGGCGTAAACGTGCCCAACGCCACCATGATGATCGTGGAGAACGCCGAGCGCTTCGGCCTGAGCCAGCTTCACCAGCTCCGAGGCCGTGTGGGGCGCGGCACCGGCAAGAGCTACTGTGTGCTTTTTGCCCAAAACACCGACGAGCAGACCCTCGAGCGCATGAAAATCATGGTGGACAGCAACGACGGCCTGAAAATTGCGGAAAAGGATCTAACTCTCCGTGGGCCGGGAGAATTTTTCGGCAGCCGTCAGCACGGTCTGCCGGAGCTGCGCATCGCCAGTCTGGCTAACGACCTTGACGTGCTGAAGGAAAGCGGAGCCGCGGCGGAGGCGCTTTTAAAGGCCGACCCAAGGCTGGAAAAAGAAGAAAATATTTACCTGAAAAGAAGAATTGACGAATTTTTCAGTGAAAAGAGGGGTTACTTAGCATAAATTGCAAGATTAATAGACGGGTTTCTGCGCACAATAATAGCGTACTCAGAAATGAGTGCGGTTGAGATTTTGAATATAGATTTTGAAAAAGAAAGAGGATTATCAAAAATGAGCAGAAACACAAGACAGCTTGTTCCCGAGGCCAGAGAGGCCATGAACCGTTTCAAGATGGAGGTCGCCAACGAGGTCGGCGTAAACCTTAAGCAGGGCTACAACGGCGATCTTACCAGCCGTGAGGCCGGCAGCGTCGGCGGCGGCATGGTAAAGAACATGATCAAGTCCTACGAGCAGTCTCTCGCCGGTCAGAACAGCCAGAGCAAGTAAGGCCGTAAAAAAATGGCGCAGAACGTTCAAGGGCTTAAAGCCTTTATTTAAGGCAAAGTGTAGAACGTTATATAATCGTTCAGTAAAAACAAAATAGTGAATTAATGTAGAAAATTCGCCCTAACGAGCGAATTTTCTCATTTTTATGCCCTTGAACTATGAACGAAAATCACCCTCGGCGTACCTATGTACGCCGTCGGGAGGGCTTTCTCGGCGGCAGGAGCCGCCTGCGAGAGCTGATTTTCGTCC
>CANRJP010000088.1 GCA_947630975.1 uncultured Clostridia bacterium | reverse complement strand
GCGAGAGAGATGGCGGTCTGGGCCTTTTCGGTAAAATTGTATCTGTTGTTCTCCATCATGAGAAATCACTCTCCTTTTATCTTTTTGATTTTGTCGCGGAGCCTGGCCGCCTCCTCGTAACGCTCTTCGGCTATGGCGTCCAGAAGTCTGGCCTTAAGTTCGTCCTCGGTTTCGGCCTTCTTTTCGGCCTTTGTCTCCTTTTTGGTGTGCTTTTCCTTTTTTTCCGGGGCCACGGATTCAAGACCCTCCACGGGATCGGTCTCGAAGAAGCCGCCCGCCTCGGCTGTGTCGGCGAAGGGACTCACGCCGCCCAAAAGTGAAAGGCTCAGGGGCGTGCCGCCGAAAAGCGAACCGAAGGTGTCCCCGAGCAGCGACTGTCCGCCGAAGGGGAAGGTGAAGGAGCGCATCATCTCACGCTCCATATTGCGGAAGAGCTCCGAGGTGTGGTTGAGAAGTCCGCTCTCCCTGGCGCAGTCGGAGCAGAGGAAAATTTCCCGCTCGCTGCCGTTGATGGACTCTCTGTACTGGATGTTGGCCTCGTTTTTATTGCATTTTTGACATTTCATAGTAAAAACCTCCTTAAAATTATTGAAGCGCTAAAAGCATATTCTTGAAAATGTTCGCTCTGAGCTGATTTCTTTCGGGGGACTGAAGGGGAAGAGCGCTGTCTCGAAGGGTCCCCACAATAAGCTTTGCCTCTCTTGGTGTGATAAATTCATAGTCCAGAAGATTTTGGGTGAAAATTCTGGCGGTGTCAAAATCCAGCTCGCCGCCCACCGAGTTGAGCACGTGCATCAGGTAATTGCTCTCCGGGGCCACGCGGACGATCTTCACTCCGCCGCCGCCGCCCCGCCGGCTCTCGATGAGGTAGCCCCTCTCGGGGGTGAAGCGGGTCTGGATAACGTAATTGATCTGGCTGGGAACACAGTTCAGCCGGCTCGCAAGGGTGTTGCGCTGTATCTGGGCCATGCCTCCGCCCTCCGCCAGCAGCTCCATCAGCATATTCTCAATCACGTCCGTCATTGATGCCATCAGGGGTCGCCTCCTTTATAATATAATATGAATTGTCTCTCATCATTTTCCTATCAGTCCCCTCGACTTTTGGATTTGACTTTGACTTTCTTTGACCTTACGAACACAGTATAGCACACTGCTGAGGATTTGTCAAGAGGTTTTTGAAAATTTTTTTGACTTTTTTTGACCTTTGTTTCAACTTGGAGCCGAAGCCTTCAAAAAAGGAAAAAATTACCGGTAAACAGATATTAATATGAAGAAAGTCGGTACTATTTTTATTTTTCCGGCATAAGGTTAAAAGAGGACGGCGGAAATCGGGGAGAAAAGCCGGCGGGGCCGAGTTTATAATGTAAATAAAAAATTTTGTCATGATAAGATTTATGGCGATTTTTCAAAAAAATGCAATCATTTTTTGTGCAAAATGACGAAAATAACTTTTTCTCATGATTTCTTTAAAAAAATTATTGACATCTTAGGAAAAGTTAAGTATAATTAGCTTGTACAGAGTTTTTGGGACTCTAATTTACGTATACATTTTGCCCTCGCGTTTGAACGTAAGTTTTTTTAGTTCGCGGAAATTTGCGCTTGAGGCGGGACAGTGTAGAATAAAAGCAGTTAAAATTTTTTAGAAAAGGGAGGAGTCTTACGATGAAAGGACTTTTCAAGAAGTTGGTTGTCGGCGCTACCTCGCTTGCCATGGTTACTTCCATGAGCACGGCTTTTGCGCAGACAGAAATGGTTTTTGCGGGTTATGATACGTCTGACCCCCAGAATCCGACCAGGGTAGAGAACGAGATGATTGACGGTAAATTTACCGGCAGGCAGACAAGAGAGGCTGTTGACCCCGAGGATATCGAGTGGGTATTCGAGGGCTATGAGGATGCTTATCCTCACGCCGGCTACAGCAGACTGTACATCGAAGGTCAGCCTCAGGAAGTAGTGGTTTACAACAACCTTTATCCCCAGTGGGAGACCCGCCGTGTGGATAAGACTTGGGAAACCGCTTATCCTTATTCAATTTATGAGCAGCAGCAGACTAAGATCAACAATGAAACTTGGGCTTTTGACTACGGTAACGCCCTCTTCGGAATCAGCGATGACGCTCTTATGACCAAGACCTCCAGAAAGGCTACTGTTACCAACATTGAGATGAAGGAATACGGCTTCGGTCCTTTCAATACAAGGGGCGATGTTGCTAAGCCTCTTACCGACAACGAAGTAGGCATGTATGCGAGATTTGGCGTGAATAGCGCTTTGAATGATTGGAATACTCTTACTGCTGCCAACGGTCTCCTCTCTGAGGCCAGCCTTAGTAAGCGCGACACCGAGACCGATCCTCAAAAACGCCAAGCCGCTGGCTTGCCGGAGAAACCCACTAACCTCTATGAGGTTAGCGACGAGGACATTGCGGCTGCAATCCCCGTTGTATACTCCAAGTTCATCACCGCCAAGTTCAACCCCGAGCCCAACGACAATGAAGGTCTTGAGACAAAGGACGTTGCCGCCATTTATCTTGAGAACGACGGCGTTTACGGCGACGCTTGGAATACTTGGGACAGAGATTCTCTTGTTCTCCTTAAGAATGACTTTACCGAGGAAGAGCTTGAGGAACAGCTTGCGATTCGTGAGGCCTACCGTCTTGATATGACTAATGCTGAACTTCAGCAGGGGCTTTCGATTCTTGATATTATTGCGGCTGATCCCGATCCTGAAGCTAAGGTAGAGCTTGACTACGGTCGTATAGCTGATAGCAATAGACCTGCAAATGAGCAGCTCCCCACCAGAGATGGCTATTTCAGATATCCTGTAGTTAACAATACTAACCACGTTGATCAGAGAATAGTTTACACTCCCGCTGTGGTTGATATCGCTTGGAGCGAGCCCATCTATGAGGATGTAGAGCCTTACAAATACTTCCAGTATCTCATCATCAACGGTGTTACCATGGATGGCGACATCAATGATAACGGTGTTCCTGATGTAGATGAGAAAGACTTTAAGGTTAACGGTGTTCAGGTTGTAACCAATGTTCATCGTTACACCGGCGGTATTGCCAATCCTGTAGTTGAGTGGAAGTTCGAGGCTTTCGATAAGAAGAATGTTCAGCTTCTTGATCCTGCCCTGCCCGCTAATGATATCTTCAATACTCAGTATCCTGTAATCGAGAACAAGTATCTCGACGGCAGAAAGATAGGCCCCACCAAGAACGGTGAGAACGGCATTACTGATAGTGCGGCTGATAGGCCTAAGTATCAGAGAGTACGTACCGGTTCTTACGGTATGGTATATGCTGATGTTGTCAACGGTGCTATAGTTTATAACATAGTTGACACTGAGGGCGACAAGGAAGAACTTAAGGTTGACACTACTCCCATAAACGGTACTGTTCATGGTACTGTCATAGACGGTGAGTATGATCCTGACACCAAGTCCGGTTCCGATCCAACTTCTGATCATACCGGCGGTCTGGTAAATCCCGTATATAATTATTAATCGCTGCGAACTGATTAACTACTAAACACAATGAGGGTAGCCCGATGGGCTGCCCTTTATTGCGCTTGACAAAGAATAGAGCGCAACAGCTTGTAAATAGGCCGAAATAAAACTCCTGAAATTGAGAGCGCATGGCTCGTGTTTCAGGAGTTTTTGACGTATAGCCGTATAAAAGAAAGTTCAAAAGTGTTTCATTCGTCCTCGGGGAATTTTTGATCGAAAAACCACCGGGGTTCAAAGCCTTGAGGGCCGGGAACGGCTTCGACCGATGAGGCGGAATCAATAGCCGCCGTCATCTGACCGTCCTTGCGGGGCAGGGGGAGGGGCGGCATATCGTCCACCGAAAACACATATGTAAGATAGCACCAGCATTTTTTGCCGTCGGAATTTTCCATAAAAAATCACCTCGGGATATAATATGCCGGGGTGATTTTTTATGTTACACTATATTGAAGAATTTTTTCGCGTTTTCCTTTGTGACGGCGGCTACCTCCTCCACGGACAGGCCCTTTATTTGGGCGATTTTTTCCGCCACGTGAATGACGAGGGAGCTGTCGTTGCGCTTGCCTCTGTGGGGCACGGGAGCCATATATGGGCTGTCAGTTTCGATGAAAAGCCGGTCAAGAGGGACGTAGTCCACCATGTCCACGGTTTTTACGTTGTTTTTGAACGTCACCGGCCCGCCGACGGAAATGTACATACCCATATCCAGCAAAATTTTCGCCGTCTCCCGGCTGCCGCTGAAGCAGTGCATAACTCCGGCCCGCTCTCCGATACCTTGGGACTTCAGGATGTCGAGACAGTCCTTGCAGGCCTCCCGCTCGTGGACGATAAAGGGCAGACCGGCATCCTTTGCCAGCTCGATTTGGCGGGCGAAGGCCGTCCGCTGAACGTCACGGGGGGACAGGTCGTAGTGATAGTCCAGCCCTATCTCACCGATGGCCACAACTCTCGGATGTCTCGACAGCTCCAAAAGTCGGGCGCAGTCCCCCTCGGTTAGGGTTTTTGCGTCGTGGGGATGAACTCCCACGGCGGCGTAGATGTAGAGGTATTTTTCCGCAAAGGCCACGCTGTTTTCGGAGGAGGGCATATCGTAGCCCACGTTTATCACCAGATCGACGCCCTTATCCGGCAGGGAGACCAAAAGCTCCTCCCTGTCGGGGTCGAAACGCTCGTCGTCATAGTGGGCGTGAGTATCGAAAAGCATCACCGCACCTCGCTGCCAAGGGGAATATCCGCCTCGGGGGTCACGATGGTGAGTTGATCGCCCTCGCTGGCGCAAAGTATCATGCCCCGGCTCTCCTCGCCGCAAAGGACGGCGGTTTTGAGGTTAGCCACAACGACGACCCGCTTACCCACCAGCTCCTCGGGGGCGTACCATTGGGCGATGCCGCTGAGAATCTGACGTTTTTCGTAGCCAAGGTCTATCTGCATTTTCAGCAGCTTTTTGGCCCGTTTTACCTTTTCGCACTCAAGCACCTTGCCCACACGGAATTCCAGCTTGCCGAAGGTCTCGATGTCTATTTCCGGCTTGTGTTCCGGTTCGGGAACGGACGGCTCCTCGGGGGCGGCCATGGAGGCCTCTATCTCCTTCATGGTCTTTTCGATGTCGATGCGAGCAAAGAGCGGCTCCCCCGCGGCTACTTTTGTACCGGCGGCGGTGGCGCCAAAGGTCTGTATGCTGTCGAAGTCCAGCGTCGAAGCGTTTATCTGAGCGGCGATCCTCGCCGAGGTGTCGGGGATAAAGGAGCTCAGCAGGGCGGCGATGATGCGGATGCACTCGATGAGGTTGTACAGCACCGTGCCCAAACGGCCCTTTTGGGCCTCGTCCTTTGCAAGTATCCACGGCGTGGTTTCGTCGATATACTTGTTGGCCCGGTTGACGATAGCCCAGATGTGGTCAAGGCTGTCGGCCACGCGGAGATTTTTCATGCTTTCGGCGACATTTTTGACCGCTGTTAGAGCGGTGTTTTTCAAATCCCCGTCAAAGTCGCCGCTTACATCGCCGGGCTGAATAACGCCGTCAAAGTATTTGTTCACCATTGCCACGGTGCGGTTGACAAGGTTGCCCAGAGTGTTGGCGAGGTCGCTGTTATAGCGGCTCATGAACACGTCATATGTGATGGTGCCGTCCTGGGCAAAGGGCATTTCGTGAAGCATATAGTAGCGCACCGCGTCCACGCCGAAGCGGCCCACAAGGTCGCTGGCATAGATAACGTTGCCCCGGCTCTTGCTCATTTTTTCCTCGCCGAAGAGCATCCACGGGTGACCGAAAACCTGCTTGGGCAGGGGCTCGCCCAGAGCCATGAGCATGATGGGCCAGTAAATGGTGTGGAAGCGGAGAATGTCCTTGCCGATGATGTGAACGTCGGCGGGCCAGTATTTTTGATAAAGCTCGCCCTTCTCTCCGGTGGTGTAGCCCAGGGCGGTAATGTAGTTGGAAAGGGCGTCTATCCACACGTAAATTACGTGGCCGGGGTCAAACTCCACGGGTATGCCCCAGTTGAAGCTGGTGCGGCTGACGCAGAGGTCCTGCAGGCCGGGCTTCAGGAAGTTGTTTACCATTTCCTTTTTACGGGACTCGGGCTGGATAAAGTCGGGGTGCTCCTCGATATATTGGAGCAGCCTGTCCTGATACTTGCTGAGCTTGAGGAAATAGGCCTCCTCACGGGTGCGCTTGACCTCCCGTCCGCAGTCGGGGCATTTGCCGTCCTTGAGCTGAGTTTCCGTCCAGAAGCTTTCGCAGGGGGTGCAGTACCAGCCCTCGTACTCGCTCTTGTAAATGTCGCCCTGATCGTAAAGGCGCTTGAATATGCCCTGCACGGCCTTCATGTGATAATCGTCGGTGGTGCGGATGAACTTGTCGTTGCTGATGTTCAGCATTTTGGCGATGTCCTTTATTTCTCCCGCTATCCTGTCCACGTGCTGCTGTGGAGTTATACCGGCGGCTTCGGCTATCTCCTGAATTTTCTGGCCGTGCTCGTCTGTGCCGGTCAGGAAAAACACGTCCTTGCCGATGAAGCGGTTCCACCGGGCGATGGCGTCGGTGAGCACCAGCTCGTAGGTGTTGCCTATATGGGGCGTCTTTGACGTATAGGCGATGGCTGTGGTAATGTAAAACTTATCCATGTCTATCATTCCTTATTTCTAATCATTTAATATGTCCTTTGCCGACAGTCTTATCGACGGCATAGTGCTTATCAGTTTTGACAAAAACATTTTTTCTTTATTTATATCCCTTGCGTATACATGAATATTCATGTGGTGGTGCGGAATTAAAACCGTTTTAGACTCTTCAAAGAGAAAGGCCGCGTTGGACACATTTCTGTACGCTCCTTCGCACAGCGCGTCTATAAAATTCCAATTATCATCGACGCCGAGACGGAGGCCGGTCTCATATCTTTTATCGATTCCGTGCTCCTTTAAAAAGCCGTTTATCTCGTCATATATATCAAGGGCGCTGTCCGAAATCGGATTGAAGTAGTGAACCTGATGCAGCGGCGACACGATAAAATTTCTTATGCCTTTAGCGCCGATATACGCTTTTAAAAACGATTTCATTTCAAAGAAATCGCGGTAAAACTCTCTCCTTGTGCCGCAAAAACCGGTATGGCCGTCGTATCCGTGATCCCATTCGTGACAGTGGTATATGTCTATACCAACCATATTTTCCAAATATTCAAGCGGTATTCCCGTGTCGGCCAAAATCTTTTTTATTTCCGTTTTCTTTAATTTTTCCATGTTAATTCGGTTTTACCGCTCCAATGAGCTCGTTAACGTCCTCTACGCCGCAGCGGCGCATATAGTCAATTATGCCGTTCTTCACCTTAAGGGCGGCGAAGGGGTCGGTAAAGTTGGCGGTACCCACCATGACGAGGCTGGCCCCCGCCAGCATGAACTCTACCGCGTCCTCGCCGTTCATTATGCCGCCCATGCCGATGATGGGTATTTTGACGGCTCTGGCGACCTGATATACCATGCGGACGGCCACGGGCTTTACGCCGGGGCCGCTGTAACCGCCCATATTGTTAGCCAGTATGGGGCGGCGGGTGCGGACGTCGATCTTCATGCCCAAAAGGGTGTTTATCAGTGAAAGACCGTCGGCTCCGGCGCTTTCGGCGGCTCGGGCCATTTCGGTAATGTCGGTGACGTTGGGGCTGAGCTTCATGACAACGGGCTGGGCGGCCTGGCTTTTGACGGCCCTGGTGATGGTTTCCACCATCTTCGGGTCGGTGCCGAAGGCCATGCCGCCGTTTTTCACGTTGGGGCAGCTTATGTTCACCTCCAGCATATCAACCGCCGTATCCCGCAGGCTTCGGGCCATTTCGGCGTAGTCCTCCACGGTGGAACCGGCGATGTTGGCGATGACCTTGCAGGTTTTTTCGGCCTTGAGCTTTGGCAGGTAAAAGCTTTTGAAGGTCTCGACGCCGGGATTTTGGAGGCCGACGCTGTTCAGCATACCGCCGTAGGTCTCGGCGATGCGGGGGGTCGGGTTGCCCTCTCTCTCTTTGAGGGTCAGGCCCTTGACGCTTATGCCGCCAAGCTGGGAGATATTGTAATACTGGTCGTATTCAAGGCCGAAGCCATAGGTTCCCGAGGCGGTGAGCACAGGGTTATCGAACTCTATCCCGCAGAAATTTACTTTGGTGTTCATGCTCTCCCTCCTCAATCAAATATAACTTCGTCCGCGTCGAACACCGGCCCCTGCAAGCAGACCTGACGGTTGCCGGTGGTGGTTTTGCACACGCACACGAGGCAGGCCCCTATGCCGCAGCCCATCCGCTCCTCCATGGAGAGCTGGGCCTTTTTGCCGTATTTTTCGGCCAGAGCCTTGACGGCTTTGAGCATGGGCCGGGGGCCGCAGGCGTAGATGATGTCGCAGCCGTCTATCTTTTCCTCGGCCAAGGTTATGGCGAAGCCGTAATAGCCGTAGCTGCCGTCGTCGGTGGCGATGTGGAGATTGCCGGTCATGGAGAACTCGTTTTCCATAACCACCATATCTTTGTTGCGGAAGCCCAGGAAAATTTCGGGCTTGTTCAGGGTCTTGCACAGCTTGTACAGGGGGAAGGTGCCGATGCCGCCGCCGATGACGAAGGCCCGCTTGCCGGGCTCGATAGAGAAGCCGTTGCCCAGCGGCCCCATAAGGGTCAGGACGTCACCCTCCCGCCTTTCGGCCAGCCAGCGGGTACCCTCGCCCTTTATCTCGAAAATTATGCGGGTGTTTTCCATAAAGCTGTCACAGATGCTGATGGGACGGCGGAGGATATTTACTCCGTTTTCGATGGCTATATGCACGAACTGTCCGGGTCGGGCCTCCTGGGCCAGACGGCGGTTTTTGAGTATGAGCTCTATCTGATTTGGCGCGATCTCACGCCGGAAGATTATCTCGCATTTCAGGTCTTCTCTCATTTTGCACCCCCCAAAGCGGACAAAATGTCGTCCCGCATACGTATGGCCTCGGCACGTGCCGCCTCGCCGAACTGCTCGGGCTTCCATTCGCCCTTTTTATAGGCACACATTATGCCACGGCTGGAGTTGACTATGGCTCCAAGGCGGTTACTGTCGAAAGCAAGGGCCACGTCCTCGGCCTTGCCCCCCTGTGCGCCGTAGCCGGGAACGAGGAAGAAGGTGTTGGGCATTTTGGCCCGCAGCTCCTTTATCTGCTCGGGATAGGTGGCGCCCACCACCGCGCCGACGCGGCTGTAGCCGTACTTGCCAACGCCGGGCTCGCCCAAAGTCCGCACAAGGGCGGCGGTCTTTTCATATATGTGCTCGCCG
This sequence comes from uncultured Clostridia bacterium, assembly GCA_947630975.1. Taxonomy (GTDB): domain Bacteria; phylum Bacillota; class Clostridia; order UMGS1883; family UMGS1883; genus JAFLUQ01. The sequence continues at coordinate 2,807 of CANRJP010000088.1, read as the reverse complement.
TCTATCACTAAGTCCTGAAGCTCGCCGCTTGAGGGGTTTGAGGTCTTGACAAGTATGAACAGGGTCTTGTCGTTCTCCTCGGCGTCCTTCACAAAGGGCTTGAGGCCGTCGGTGCCAAGGTAGGGGTTCACCGTCAGGCTGTCGGGGCCGAAGGCCCGCAGCTCCCTGCCGCCGATGGCGGTTTTGCCGATATAGGCGCGGCTGTAAGCCTCGGCTGTGGCGCCGATATCGCCCCGCTTTACGTCTAAAATGACGTACATACCCTTGCTTTTTGCGTAGTCCATGGTTCTTTGCAGGCAAATGAGGCCCGGCACGCCGTACATCTCGTAATAGGCGGACTGGGGCTTCACCGCCGGAACGATGTCGCAAAGGCTGTCGATGAGGGTTTTGTTAAATTGGAACAGGGCCTCGGCCGCGCCCTCGAAGGGGTCGGCGGCGTTTTTGAGACATTCGTCCACGATGTACTCGGGCACGTAGTCCAGCTTGGGGTCAAGGCCCGCCACCGTGGGGTTGTAGTCCTTGGCGATTATGGCTTCGATAAGTTTATCCATTATTTCACAACTCCGTCCAATACAGTATTATAAACCTTTCCGTAAAGCTCCATTCCGTCGTAGGGGCAGTTTTTGCTCTTGCTCTGGAATTTGGAAACGTCCACGGTGAACTTTTCGTCAGGGTCAAATATAGTCAGGTCGGCGGCGCGGCCAACCTTTATTTCTCCGGCCTCAAGGCCCAGTATCTTCGCCGGGCCGGCGCTCATTTTATAAATCAAATCGCCGAGGGTAATGTGTCCGGGTTTCACCAGCTTTGTTATGCCAAGGGGCAGGCTGGTCTCAAGGCCGATTATGCCGTTCAGCGCCAGCTCGAACTCCAGCCGCTTCTCGTCGATATGGTGGGGAGCGTGGTCGGTGACGATGGCGTCCACGGTGCCGTCCTTGATGGCCTCGATTATGGCGTCCACATCCTCCTGAGTGCGGAGGGGCGGGTTCATTTTGGCGTTGGTGTCGAAGTCGCCCACGGCCTCCTCGGTGAGGGTGAAGTAGTGGGGGCAGGTTTCGCAGGTGACCTTAACGCCACGGCGCTTGCCCTGACGGACAAGCTCGGCGCTGCCCCTGGTGCTGATGTGGGCGATGTGTACGGGCAGACCCTCGTGCTCGGCAATGATGATGTCGCGGCTGACCATGACCTCCTCCACCGCCGGAGAGATACCCCGCAGGCCCAGAGATGTGGCGGTAAAGCCCTCGTTCATCACGCCCCCGTCCATGAGGCTCATTTCCTCACAGTGGCTGATGACCGGCAGGCCGAACATGGAGGCGTACTTGATGGCCCGCTGCATGACGCCGCCGCTCCTGACGGGCTTTCCGTCGTCGGAGACGGCCACCGCTCCGGCGGAGCGCAGGTCGGCCATCTCGGTGAGCTCCTCGCCCTTCATGCCCTTGGTGATTGCGGCGATGGGATAGACCTTGCACATACCGACTTCCCTCGCCCGGTCAATGATGTACTTTATCACTGCCTTATTGTCAACGACGGGGTTGGTGTTGGGCATACAGGCCACGGCGGTGAAGCCGCCCTTCTGCGCGGCCCGGGTGCCGCTTTCGATGTCCTCCTTGTACTCGTAGCCGGGATCACGGAGATGGACGTGCATATCTATCAGGCCGGGGGCCACGTATTTCCCGGCGGCGTCGTAAACCTCGGCTCCGTCGGCGGAGAGACCCGCGCCTATTTCGGCGATTTTGCCGTCCTTTACGAGAATATCCATAACGGTATCAAGGCCGTTTTGCCTGTCTATAAGGTGTCCGTTTTTAATTAACAGCATTTCTCTTCCCCCTTGTCAGTAGATCGAGGACGGCCATACGCACGGAAACGCCGTTGGTGACCTGCTCGTCGATGAAGGATTGGCCGCAGTCGATGACCGCCGAGTTCATTTCCACGCCCCGGTTCACCGGGCCGGGGTGCATGACGAGGGCGTCCGGAGCCGCAAGAGCCAGTCGCCGCTCGTTAAGGCCGAAAACGGAGCTGTACTCCCGCACCGTGGGGAACAGGGCGGATTTTTGCCGCTCAAGCTGGATGCGGAGGTTGATTATCACGTCCGCCCCCTCCACGGCCTTGTCCACATTGTTATATGTTTTTACGCCGAAGCGTTCAATATCCTTTGGCATCAGGGTCGCCGGTCCGGCGAGACAGACCTCCGCCCCCATCTTTTGCAGGAGGTAGAGATTGCTCCTCGCAACCCGGCTGTGGAGCACGTCGCCGATTATGGCCGCCTTAAGCCCCTTAAAGCCGCCCTTGTGCTCCTTTATCGTCAGGGCGTCCAGCAGGGCCTGAGTGGGGTGCTCGTTCATTCCGTCGCCGGCGTTGATAACGCTCGCCTTGACGTTCTTTGCCAGAAAAGCCGCCGCCCCGCTGCACTGGTGGCGCATGATTATCACGTCGGTGCCCATGCGGTCGATGGTGTGGCCCGTGTCCAGCAGGCTTTCGCCCTTCTGGACGCTGCTGCCGGAGGCGGTAATGTTGGCCGACGAGGACGACATATACTTGCTGGCCAGCTCGAAGCTGAGCCTTGTGCGGGTGCTGTTTTCGTAAAACAGAGTGACCACGCTTAGACCCTTGAGGGTGTCCAGCTTTTTGTCCTCCGACAGCACCACCTTTTTCATTTCTCCCGCCAGATCCAAAATCCCGCTGATTTCTTCGGCGGTGAGCTGTTTTATACCTAAAAGGTCCTTGCCGAGCATAAGCTTCCTCCTTTGTTGTCTTATTTAGTCAATTATACCATTTTAACCCCGTAAAGTCAACAGAAACTTTCCGTATTC
>CANRJP010000087.1 GCA_947630975.1 uncultured Clostridia bacterium | reverse complement strand
GCCTCTTGCGTTTTTGTGGTACAGAGCGGACTCTCCCCCACTTCTCTTTCTTCAAGTTCATAATAAATACTTTTCCATAGTGGCATTATAAATCAATCCTTTCAAAAATTTTTCTTGACAACCGACAGCGGGAGGAGTATAATTAAACTGTACTCGCTGTCAATTTGTCATGGTGGTTAGTGGTACTTGGCGCTTGTGTTCGCTCCACAAGCGTCATTTTTGTTTATGCCACGCTGAAGCGGCGGCTTGTGGTGGCCTTGCAGTACTGGGCGTACAGGTCGGGCAGAGCCTTTTTGAAGCTCCCGCTGTCAAAGCGGCTGCTCGTTACGGTAGTCCACCGGATTTTGTACTCCCCGGCGATTACCTCCTCCACACAGCGGGCAGTAAGCTCCGCCTTGATTTCGTCCTCCAGAGTGGTAATCTCGGCGGCTACCTCCTCCGCCATCCTCTTAAGCTCCCGGAGCTCCTTTGCCTTGCCTTGCATTTCTGTGTTTGTCATGATGTTCTCTCCTTTCGTTTTTCGGTTGCTTTCCTCAACCTCTGAGATTATTATAACACACATTGCACAATGTGTAAATAGCAATGTTGTACACACATTGCGCAATGCTTTTGTGCAAAATTCACATTGCGCACGGTGTTAAATTGTGCTATAATTATGTTAGAGGTGGAAAAGACTTTCTATAAGGGGGTGACACTGTGGACACCGAAAAAGCGGAGAAATTCGATAAGGTAAAGTATAATAATCAGTGGCAGGCCGCAAACTGTGACCGAATAAACTTTGTCGTTAAGAAAGGCCGTAAAAAGGCCATACACGCCGCCGCTGTGGAACAGGGGGAAAGTATCAACCAGTATATAAAAACCGCTGTCACGGCCCGGTACGAGGCCGACACGGGCGAAAAGATAGAGCTGTGAGGGAGTGAGATATTATGAACGTTAAAGAAAACATGACTATCGCCATTGAGCCGGAGCTTCAAGCTAAGGCCGCCGCTCTGTTTGAGGAGCTGGGCCTTGACTTAAGCACGGCGACCGGGCTTTTCTTCCGTCAGGCGCTTGTATGCAGGGGCTTGCCCTTTGCCGTTACTCTTGATGAGCCAAACGAGGAGACACAGGAGGCAATTCGCGAGGTTCAGCAGATGAAGGAAAATCCGGCTCTCGGTAAGACGTATACCGATGTTGACGAAATGATGAGGGAGCTGCTTGCCTGATGTATGCGATAAAACCGACCGCAAAATTTCAAAAAGACTTAAAGCGTATTCAAAAACGGGGGTATGACCTTTCTCTTCTGACAGAGGTAATTAAGACGCTGGCGGCGGGAGAGCAGCTGCCCGAGAAGAACAGAGATCACGCCTTGTCCGGCAATTTTACCGGCTGTCGGGAGTGCCATATCGCGGCGGATTGGCTGTTGATTTATGAGATCGTGGACGAGGATTTGATTTTGTACCTGACAAGAACCGGCACCCACTCGGACTTGTTTTAAGGCCGACATGGCAAAGACTAAACCTTGACGAAACGGAGTGAGTATATGCTGACGCTGGAACAGATAACAAACGCCGCCCGGATTGCGGCAAGAGAATTTCCCATAAAGTCCGTGGAGCTGTTCGGCTCTTATGCCGAAGGGCGGGCCGGTGAGCGGAGCGACGTCGATCTGCTTGTGGAGTTCGACACTCCCGCCGTGTCGCTTATTGTGCTTTCGCGGCTCCGGCTCATGCTTGAGGACATTTTAAATACCGAGGTTGATATTATCCACGCGCCAATCGCCCCCGGAGCTCTCATATCCCCCGAAAGGACGGTGCCAATATATGCGGCATAGGGACAGCGGACTTTCGGGATATTGCCGCTTAAGCTTATACCGGGATATAGGGAGATGACGCCGATGAAAATAGAATTTAAAAAGCCCGCTGTCAAGGCTCTTAACTCCATGGACAGACCGACAAAAGAACGTATAAAGGCAGCTATAGAGGGCTTGACGAAAAAACCTCCCGAGGGCGATATAAAGCCCATGGAGGGAAGTAAAGACGGTACTATGAGGCTAAGGGTAGGCAAATACAGAGTATTATTCAGATTTGAGGATGACGGCAGTCTTGAAATTCTGCTCATACTTGATATAGGCCCCAGAGGAGATATTTATAAGTGAGGTGTGAAAAATGACTGCAAAGACAGCGGAGATAGCTGAAATGCTTGATGTGCTTCCGGACAGCGACGTAAATCTTGCCTATGAGCTGGTTAAAAAACTGGTGCTTGCATGGGACCCGGACTTTACCAAGCTGACCCCGGCGGAGCGGGCACGGCTTGAGGAAGCCGAAAATGACCCCGAGACCGTGAGCTTCGAGGATATAAATTGGGACTGACACAGAGCGGCCGGCTTTCGGGCTGACCGCTTTTGCATATCCTCAAGGCCGCTTTTTAAGTTCACACAATAACGCACACGAGATAATGCTCCACCGTTGCCCCTCTGAACGCACAGAGGCCCCGCTGTCAAGATTTTTCTCTCTCGGAGTGGGGGGTATGCCTAAAGCACAAAAATCGCTTATAGGCCATTCTGAAGCGTTTGAGAGGGTGCGCCCATTTTCCCAAAAATCTCTTGACATCTGACAGCGGACGGAGTATAATTAAATTGCGTCGGTTGCCGAGGTGTGAACCGCTCGAAAAAATCGAGCTGTTCACGGCCACGGAATTGACCCCAATTCTGACCCCAATTTTGACCCCAACGGGCACAAATTTGACCCCAACTTTTACCCCAAAGACGATTGAACATATTTTATCATATTTTCAAAAAAGCCCTGCATTAAGCGGTTTTAGCGGAATGAGGTTTTATCGGAATTGTACTGAAATATCTTGCTTCGTATAATTCGAATCTCTCCTTCTCCGCCAAAGAGAAAGCCCACAAACAAGCGGTTTGTGGGCTTTTTTCGTGTCTGATTTTATTACCATCCAACATTTCATCCAACACTTTTGATTTTACGCAACAACCGCATTGTCATATATTGTCAAAACCAAATGCTTCTCTAAGTTTTTTGGCATTCCCGGTAATGTCAACACGTTCCGAATGAAGATATACCTTTTCTGTTACACTTGTGTTGCTGTGGCCAAGTTGTATTGTTATTTTCGAGGACGGTACTTCGGCATTCTGAAGCGCAGTGGCAACCATGTGACGGAAGTCATGAATACGACTCTCAGTCAAGCCAATATTAGACTCTATCCTTTTTATAATTCGGTTGTAGCTGCTAATCGAACGCAACAAATCTCCCCTGCCTACAATAATTTGTGCGCATAATTGCGATTAAAATCAAATGTCAAGAATAAAACCGGCCCCGACGCGCATTTTCCAATATCGGATTTTGCTCCTCGGGGCATAGTAATATTATTTATCCTGTTACAATTTAATAACCTTTGACTCTGCCGCTTTGCACAGTGGCGACATTTTTATTTCGCTGTCCCATATATAAACCTTAACATCAGCGCACTCTCCGGCTTCAACTGACAATTCGCCGCTCCCGTTTTCAAGCGTCACCTTTTTGGCAGCAATCATCTGTCCGTCATCAGCGTACATCGCCGCATATACATCTGCCGTATCGGGAATCATCTCAGTTTCAATGCTGAGAGTCAACACTCCTTCGTGACTTGCCGCACCTATATACGAAATTCCCGGTTCAGTTCGCTCAACCTGCTTCACATATACCGTTGCGTCGCCGCTGAACACATAGGTGGCTTTCATGGGATTTCTCATACCTTCGTCCAGATAAAAACCTTCAATTACACATCCGTAGCTTGGGCTGACCGCGCTCAAATCAACAGTCTCTCCCTTATTTACACGCTGAACGGCCAAAACGTTGCCGTCGCTGACAAAGGTAACGTCACAAAGCTCGTCGGTAAACTTTGCCGTAATTTCCATATCCTTGTTGACCGCAAACCGCAAAACCGGCTCATCTGTCAGGAGATTTTCGCCATCATACCAGCCAACAAAACTCTCTCCGTCCATAGGTACAGCCGTAAGTCCGGCCCATTCGCCGGTATGGAAGCTGCCGCCTCCGGAGATTGAACCCGCGCCATCTGCCGTAACGTCAACGGTAAAGGTCTCTGTTTCCGTCAATTTTTCGGGTTCAAGAGCCTCTCCGCCGTCCTTTACGAGAGTATATTCCGCATCGCCGTCGATTGCGGCCCCGACCGTTCCCGTCAGGGCTTCTCCCTCATTCACGTCAACGGTATAATTTGTGATTTTCACTTCTCCGCCGCCGATGTTTTTCTCCTGTATATTATAACTTATCTGGCCGTCTCTGCCTGAAGTAATCTTAGTGGTGTATTCCTCGTCCACAGGCAGATAAATAATTGCCTGACCGTTTGCGTCTATGTATGCCGGAAGTCCGTCCTCGATGGGCTGCACCTCGCCGTTGTATATGGCCGCAACCAAGTTGTTTTTACTGTCATAGACTTCAATGCCGGAACCTTGCTCAATGCTTTGTGTGTTTGCGGAAAACGGAAAGATTTGAATGCTTGTGCCATAATCGTCATTAAACTGGAATATGCGTACGTCTCCGGGCAGTAGATTTTGTTCCTCTATAGCATCCATCCAAGCTAAACAAAGCTCAGGGAAATGACCGGCTGCGATCCTGTCCTTGTTAGAATATAATTTTAAAAGATCAGTCCCAAAAAACAACTCAACAAATAATTCGACGGTACTGCTTTTATATTGAATTCCCACCTCTTCAAAGGCCTCTTTTACTGCGCTGTCAATCGTAGCTGAACTGGCAACGACCCAAAGCGGTTTGCTGTAAACCATCATACCGCCTTCCACCGCCAGTATAACTCCTCTTTTTTTCAGCGCATTGATAAGCTCATCAAGGAAAGTGGAAATACTCCCGTTGCCGAGAAGATTTTCAGCAAGGTAAATCATGCCGCTCTCATATCTTTCCACATAACAATCGGGATCTTTCATTATTTTTGCGAGAGTATTTATCGCATCATCCAAAAACATTCCTTGCTCAAAGTTTATACTGTGCAGAAAAAATGAATGTTTCTCAATGTATGAAAATTCCTCAATATCATACTTAGTTTTTGTATATTCTTCCTGACAGTATTTTTTGTAAATGCTCCACATTTTTGACTGCAATTTTTTATAATCTGACGGATTCATCAACATTTTTGTCGGCAGACACTTCGTGACTCCATATCTGTCATATTCCCAGTTTTTCGCCGCCATAACGACCTTAGGAACAAAATCATTATGGTTTATAATACTGAAAATATTGTTGTATAGTTCATCCTTTGACGGATTTTGCACTCCCGCCGGGGTCTCAAAGCCATAGGCGTAAATATCCTTCGGCTCAAGACTTACATTGCCGCCAAATATGTCGGGATTATCGTCAAGATAGGCCGCCGTCAGGTTGGTCGTGGCCGCCGCCCGACTGTAGCCCGTTATCCATATTTTTAATTTGCCCTTTATTTTTTTCTCGCTTATGTACCCTTTCAAAAACTCTACCACTTGATCCCGGGCAAGCCTGAAGCCCTCGTGGATCTTACCCGTACCGACACGGAAATCGCCGCCCCACTCGCGTTCGTATCCCGCGCCGCGGATACCGACCGCAATAAGCGTGTAATCACCGTCGGGATATTTAATTTTTTTATAACTCGCCGCCACGCCGATTGAATCTGTGGTCGGCGCTTTTACGTAGTCGTCGTTGTACTTGAATTCGTTAAACCCCGTGGATATCATGAGATTATACAGATACGCCCAAGCCTTATCATATTTACTCGAACCGCTCCCAAGCACGCCAAAGGCCGACATCGCCAACCGAAGGGACATTCTGGCCAAATCATGATTATAGATATAAGCGCTTTTCGCAAAATAATTATCATCATAAGAATACCAGAATACAGTCTCCTCAGTTTGCGGAACAGCCGTTTCTGAGGCAAACACAAACTCACCCTCACAATGTTCAGGGTCATTATAGGACAATGAATCAAAAACGTTTTTGTCGGTTTCTTCTCCTCCCGGTATGATGCTGTTGTAGTGGATTGTGGCATTAAGGAAAGGGTCGTTGTCGCCGCCAAAATCAATATTCGTCCAATCTTCTTCACTTCCGGCATAGTATACATCGGCGAGACTGTCGCAGCCCCCAAACGCGTTCCACTTGATATACGTCACGCTGTTAGGGATCGTCACGCTCGTCAGACCGGTGCATAATTTAAAAACAGAGTCTCCAATGTATCTCACGTTGTTGCCTATTGTCACACTCTTCAAGTTGTCGCAGCTATAAAAAACATAGCTGTCAATAGTTTTAACATTGTTAGGAATTGTCATGCATGTTAGACTGTCGCAATCACGAAAGGCCTGGAAGCCAATGTAAGTTACGCTGTCGGGAATTGTCACATTCGTAAGGCTGGCGCAGCCATAAAACGAACTACTGCCAATGGTAGTGACTTTGTTGGAAATTGTCATGTTCGTTAGACTTTTACAATCATAAAAGGCCTCTCTGCCAATGGTAGTAACGCTATTTGGAATTGTCACATTAGGAAGGCTTTGACATCCCCGAAAGGCAAAATCGCCAATAGTAGTCACGCTGTCGGGAATCGTCACGTTCGTCAAGCTGCTGCATCCCCAAAAGGCCGAGGTTCCAATGGAGGTAACGCTGTTGGGAATTGTCACACTCGGAAGGCTCGTGCAATCACGAAAGGTCTTAGCGCCAATGGTGTTAACGCCGTCACCTATTGTCACACTCGTCAAGCCGGTGCAGTTATAAAAGGCACTCTCGCCAATAGTGGTAACGCTGCCGGGGATTGTCACACTCGGAAGGCTCATGCAATCAAGAAAGGCCGCAGCGCCAATGGTGGTAACACTGTTGGGGATTGTCACGCTCGTAAGGCTGCCGCATTTATAAAAGGCACTCTCGCCAATGGTAGTGACACTGTTGGGGATTGTCACGCTTGTCAAACTTTCGCACCAAGAAAAGGCAGAATTGCCAATTGTGGTGACGCTGTCACCTATTGTCACGCTCGTCAGATTGTCGCAGCCATAAAAGGCGCCATAACCAATAGTGGTAACGCTGTCAGGAATTGTCACACTCGTAGGGCCAGTGCAGCTCTTAAAAGCACAATTGGCAATTGTAAGGGTACCTTGTTTTATTACATAATTGCCGTCGATATATCCTCGCGCTTTAATTAAGTGTCTTCCAATGTATAGGAAATTATCAACCCAGTTGCTATAATCGTTATATATTCCTGTGTTTTCAAAGGCCATCTCGCCAATGGAAGTCACGCTGTCGGGAATTGTCACACTTGTCAGACTTTTACAACCATAAAAAGCCTTGTCATAAATAGTTGTAACATTGTTTGGAATTTTATAGCTTGTCCTGTTATTTCCGGCTGGATATTGGATCAATTCTGTCACTGCTTTGTCAAACAATACCCCGTCTATGTCAACATATGAAGGATTCTCCTGCGCGACATTGATGCTCGTCAAGCCTACACAGTTACAAAAGGCAGAGTTACCAATGGTTGTTACGCTATTGGGGATTGTCACGCTCGTCAGACTTTTACAATCATAAAAGGCCTCTTTACCAATGGTAGTAACGCTGTTGGGAAATTTCACACTCGGCAGACTGCCGCAACGCTGAAAGGCCTTGTCACCAATGGCAGTAACGCTGTCGGGGATTGTTACGTTAATAAGGTTTTCACAGTTATAAAATGAATAGCTTTCAATGGAAGTGACGCTGTCGGGAATTGTCACACTCGCAAGGCTGGCGCAATCAGCAAAGGCACTCAAGCCAATGGCGGTCACAGGCAGTCCCTCAATTTCAGCGGGAATTTCAAGTTCGGACGCATCGCCGGTGTAGTCGGTTATCTCCACATGGTCATTATACACATAGTACTCCAGTCCCTCCGCCGCCCACACGGTCACACACGGCACGACGGTCAGCGTCAGCGCCATACACACCAGCATCGCCAGGCATTTTCTGAGTTTGTTCATTGTGTTTCCTCCTTGTGTTTTATTCGGCGCGCCGGGGTCGTCGCACCCTACGTTCAATTTGTCCCATAAAAAGTGTGCCGCCGAAGCGACACACAAAAAACACATCGCCCCGACTGTTGCGATCCAGTTACTCATGTCACCGTTAAGGCACGCTGAATTAGAGGCCATGCATTTTTATCAAAAGATTGATAAAAATAGCATGCCTTTAACGTGACATAAGTATACAATTGGATCGCACATTCATTTTACCACATATCGCCAAACAATGCAAGTGTTTTTTATACGAATTTACAACAAAATTATTCTCTCTTTGAGCGGCACTCGCCAACGGTTCCGACGTATCACCCTTAAAACCGTAAATAGTCACGGTTATGACTTACATCAACAGGGTTCGGAAGTTCTCTTACTTAATCAAGCCGTCAATACGTAACTGCAATCAAACCGGGAACTATCATAATCGCTGCGAACAGTATCATAAGTGCGATTTGAAGTACAAAGCAGATAAATCCTTTAACATTTCTCAACACAGCTTGCAGAAATGCAATACTGCCGATTGTGGCGCATATACCAAACATTACCTGAACGGATGGGCTTGTGAAGTCCGCCTATCATTGTCAGCATCATGAAACCCATGAGAAACGCTATAATATAGCCAAGCCCCTGCCACATTTCAGACCTTGCTTTCTTCTTTTCCTCCGGATCCATAAGAGAATAGGGCGTTCCGTGATATTTGTAATCCTCTTCCTCTACGATTTCCTGCTGATAGCCGTCGCCGTAATAATTTTTGAAAGGGGTGTTTTTGATAATATACCTTTTACCGGTGTCAGTATCAATGATTTCCTTTTGTTTTCCTTCGCCGTAATAGTTGTCAAAAGGCGTGTCTTTAATGGTAATCATAAATCATGCCTCCTTTTTTAGACTGTCAGTTCCAGCCTTCCTCATCGTCAATCATTTTGAAAAGCTCATCGAGTGTGTACCTGAGTCCGCCGCTGTAATCGGGCAGGGTCTTAAAATGGTCGTTGAGCCTGTCACGAAGGGCGATACTTTCCTCAACGGAAAAGTCCGTTTCTGTAATCTCGTCGTTAAGCCTGTTCACATCGTCCGCATTTTGGCAGCGGGGAATTTTCTGCTCCGTTGTCTCAAACTTTCTGAGACGGTCGTACAAATCCCGCATATCCCCGGCGTTTCCCTCAAACGGCTTTAAGTCCGTGCAGTCTGCGCTTTGAGGCCTTACGGCTCCGTCTTCACAGCGGAGATAAACAAGGGCTTTTCCGTCCTCGTCACAGAGGTTGAACACCAGCGGGGTTTCCGTCTTTGGATTACAAAGGACATCGCCGCGCTTAAACGGTTTGCCGTCAGACATATTCATTCCTCCTCTTTTTTTACTTTTTATTATCCACTTCAATAAACACTTCGGGAGATACGTTAAGCGCCAAACAAATATTTCGTAAATCCTCGGCATACATTTTTCTGTGACCGTTCATGATTGCATTGAATGTACTCGGTGTGAGATTACATTTCCTTGCTACAACAGACTGTTTTATTCCGTACCGCTCCATATACGACCGTATCTTTTCATAAACAAGCACTAATCATCACCTCGTTATTCAGAAATCCTGTATCTACTACTATTATATAGCAGCTTTTCTGGAAAGTTAATATAATAATTCAAAAAATCTGTATTTTTCGTTGACAAATTCAAATAATATGTGTATAATTCTATTGAGGTGATAACAGTGGCGTATGAAGTGGGACAGCGGATTCGCAAGTTTCGTGAGTTGAGGAAGATGTCGCAGAAAGAACTTGCTGCTAAAATCGGTGTTTTGGGAACCAGAGTATCAAATTGGGAGCAGGGCACTCACCGACCGGATGTTGATATTCTCGGGAAAATTTGTATTGCGCTCAACGTATCGCCAAGCGAGCTTTTGGACGTTCATCTTTCCGATGACGAACTATGCGAACATGAACGTCAACTTATTACGGCATACCGTACACACAAGGAAATGCAATTTGCCGTTGACGTACTGCTCGGATTGAGTAAACTTTAATTTTCTCGTCATGCGGGCTTTGTCCAACCAATCAATCATTCCTTTTGTATTTTTGTGAAATTATAGGCAAAAAATAAAGCTATGCGATTTCCCGCATAGCTTTTTATACTGCTGTAAACAACTCTAAATCATGGACATTTTAATTCGGATTTGTATTTGTAATATGTGTTCCTCGACAGTCCCGCTAATTTCATGCACTCGCTGTCATTCAGATTTCCACCGAAGGTGCTGCTGTGTCTAAAAATTATCTCTTTTGCGGGACCGCTCTTTTTCACATTTAATTTGGCTCCTTGTCTTTGTCCGATCTGCTTCCCGTTCAGTCTGGCAGTCTCAATTCCCTCTTTTGTGCGTTGATGAAGGTCGTCAACCTCTTTTTGAGACTGCTCAAAGGCAAGACGGATTTGCTCTTTTGCCAAGGACATAAGGTATTTGTTTATGCCCTCCAAAATGTAGTCAACATTTGTTCCTGTCAATGAAATATTATTCTCCAAGGCTTTTTTGTAGGTGTCTGTGTTGATGTGAGGCTCTTTAAGGAAAATAAGGTTTATGTTCTTTTTGAACAATTCCTCATAAAGAGAAAAACCATCATCGGCATTTCTGCTCATTCGTGAAACACTGTCAAATACGATAGTGTCGCTCGACTTTACATTTTTAATAAGCTTGCTCCATTCGGGTCTTACGGCAACAGTTCCGCTGTATGCCTCCCGAACGATAATCGCTTCCGTATATACTGCCTTGATATTTCTTATTTGCCTTTCGATATTCTGTTGCTTCGTGCTTATTCTGCAATATCCGTATGTCATAGTAAGTACCTCGTTTGTATTAATTTTGATGAACATTACTTTTGGTATTGACATTATGCAATATATTTGCGCATAAGTCAACGGGATTTCATATTGTTTATAGAAAGATTAAAATTAATACTAAATAATAAACCGAGACAACATTTTACTCAAATATGTAAATATCGTTTATTCTTTTCAGAATAAGTTATAACAAGTTATTATATGTTTTTAGTATTTCTTCACATTAAAAAATAAAATCTGTTATACAAGCGTATAAGAGCCTTAAAATAAGACCCGTAATAATACTCTTTATTGAAACAGCTTTAAAAGACATTTACAATTTTATCTAATACATTTCTATTATTTCGTAAATTTGCTTTGTAAAAATAATTTTTATAATTATATGTCATTGTTTTATAAAGGTAAATTTACTCCTGTTGAAATCGGGATTTTATGATAATTCGAGGTATTATGCAATTACACATAAAAGCCATAGGCCGCTATTCGAATCTCTCCTTCTCCGTCACCCATGTGCCCGGGCAGCACAGGACAGAAAAATCGATGTTTTGTTTTTTTCACCAAAGCCGTTGCTGCTTGATACAAAATTAAGCATACTTCAAACCGGGTCCGCCGATAATAAATGTTGACAACTTTCTGTTTTCGTGGTATACTGAAGATAGAGGGGAAGTGATACTATGGCCGAGAGCAAGCTTGTGAAGCGCAACGTAAAGGACAGTGTGTTTACTAATCTGTTTCAGCATCCAAAGTATGTGGCTCAGCTTTATGAGGCCCTGCATCCTGAGGTGGGAGTTGTCCCTGAGGATAGGATAGAAATAGTCACATTAAAAAATATCCTCACGGACAGCATTTATAACGACCTTGGCTTCACTGTGGACGGTCGGTTGGTGGTTCTTGTCGAAGCACAGAGCACTTGGACAGTCAACATAATAATCCGCGGCCTTATGTATCTTGTCCAGACTTATCAGGACTATATCGAAAATGAGCAGCTAAACGTCTACGGAAGCTCAAAGCTTGCCCTTCCCAAACCGGAGCTGTACGTTATCTATACCGGCGAGAAGAAAGTGGACGAAGGATATATCACCCTTTCGGAGGAGTTCTTCGGCGGCGAACAGTCGGCACTTGAAGTCAGAGTAGGAGTCATAACTGACGGTGAACAGGGAGATATAATCAACCAATACGTTACCTTCACCAAAATTTACACGGAGCAGCTTAAGAAGCATGGCCGAACACGCGAGGCCATCGAGGAAACCATCAACATTTGCAAGGACGAAAATGTGCTAAAAGAGTGGACCAATGTCAATAAAGTAGACAAAAAAATGAGAAAAAACGAAAGTTAAATATTCATAAAAACCGCCTCCATTTG
>CANRJP010000086.1 GCA_947630975.1 uncultured Clostridia bacterium | reverse complement strand
ATTTGGCCGAGCGTCATCCATCGGTGGCTTGGCAGGACTTCGATGTCCTCATCAATTTTTATGATGATATTTCGGTTACGCTTTTTGTAGAACCGCGACGACTGCTCAGACTGGATCTGGTCGACGATGATTTTATGCTTTGCCGCGTTGATGAACCAATCGAGGTACGCCGGACGCTTTCCGCCGTGCTTTTGGGTGAAGTTGGACTTTGTGGCCTGTATTGTGGGCGAGATTTGAATTTTGTTGATGTTACCCGGCTCGATTTTCGCCTGCATGAGGTAGTGGGTTTCGCCGCCGAAGTCCTTGCAGATTATGCCGAGGTAACCGATCTCGTCCTGCACGATGACGGGCTGCTCAAGCACGGCTTGTCCATCCATAGTTTTGCGCAGCCCTTTTACAGTGAAAAAGCTTCGGTTTTTGTTGGCGATCTCGCCGCGAGCCTCGTCGTAGAACCAAAAGTCCGAGTCGGAGAGGCGGTTCTTCTGTATTGAAACGTGGACTGTTTTATTCAGTTCGTCTATCCAAGACAGAAGCTCGGATGTGGGGTACAGGGGCATGGCGGTCACCTCATTGATTTAATAAATTCAAATGTCTGTTTAAGGTCGTTTTTCTTGGCGAGCAGATATAGCGCATAGCAGCCGGCATAGGTCAACATTCCCGCGAAGCCGAAAAACCAGTTGCAGGTTATGAAGGCGACGGTCATGGCAAGTTCCAACAGTATATCCTTGTAGACGTTTATTTCGATGTGGCGGGAAAGGATTATCTCGCTCAGCACTCCGCGGAAAACCAGCGAAATTAAGATTGAGATTATCGCCATTGTCACGCTGTCAAGAACGAACACGGAGATAACCGAGCAAACAACGCTCACCGCCAGCGCCGCCATGTTGCACTTCATAAGGGTGTTTTCAAGACGCAATGTCTTAAAATATGTATTTATGAGCATGGACATTTTGCTCTCGTATGCGCAGATAGGCAGGAGTATAGCCGCGTAACGTAGGCTTTCGGCGTACTGCGGGAGCCACAGGCCGAGGAGCTTTTGCGCGGGATAGTAGAAGATTATCCCGCCGAAAATAAGGCCCATCAGCATTACTCGCATCACGGCGTAAATCGTGGGAAGCTTGTCGTCTCCCGTTCGGCGGAGCATGGGATAGATCACCACGGCGATGGCGTTGATAGCGGTCATCACCATGTTGGACAGACTGAGCGTCAGCGATACTTTTCCGAAAGTGGCAATGTCCCAGTGACTTTGGACACAAAAGCGAATCACGCCAATAATAAGCATACTGCAAAGGGATGCCATCATCAGCTTGATTCCCGCCGACATATTTTTATATATCTCGCCGACTACAGATTTTACGGGCAAAAGCTTATTGCCGAAAACCAAATCGCGGCAATATATAACGCCGATTGATAAAGAGATGAATTTTGCAATTACATCGGCGATAACAATTAGGTAAAAATCACGGTAACCTGCAATCATTAAGCCCATTACAAGAGCGACGAATATTATGCGCTCGGAAATGGTGACGATGGCGTACTCCTTTATCCTTGCCGTGGCTTGAAGGATGAAAGTGATGAACCATCTGAGGCACATGGCGATTGCTACAACGCAGGTGCAGATAACGACAAAGTGACGGTTCGCGTCTGCGGAGACAAAACACGATATGCCAAATATTACCGAATAGACGACCAGCTCGAAAAATCCCAGCAGCCAAAACTGCGTTGAATAGAGAGGCTTGTCCAAATCCTTGTAATACTTCCCGCCAATCCGCAGATAGATTCCATCGCACCAGCCGAGATATGATACCCCTACATATGATATATAAAATGCATACAATTGATAATATCCGTATGCTTCTACCCCTACCAGCTTGGGAACAATAAGTACTGTAACTGTTGATATTATCAAAGATAAAATATTTGATGCGACTGTATATGATATGCTTTGCAAAAAACCGATAATCTTATTTTTAGCCATCTTCCTTCCCTTCTTTTTGCTCTTCCAATTCAATTATTTTATCAATCAAATGAACCGGAGAAAATCGTCCATCATAACCGTAATCAACAGGTATACGTTCTTTGACCCAGTCGCAGTCAATGTCTTCCGGTTTTTCGAAGATGTGAATATATTTTGGGTTGTAAAAAGGAAGATTTACTACATTTTTGTTGGTGGTAAGAAGTTTTTTGTTATAGCATACTGCTTCATAGTAACGCGCTGTAGCGCCTACTTGATTATCTTTCATTACTTCTAATATGCAATTGCATCGTTTTAACTCACTAATTATTTGAGGATATTCAATAAATTTATTATATATAATCTTATATTCCAATTTAATATCTTTGGTCGGAACACCTGTTATTCTATACATTGATGACACGTCATAATTGTTTAAATACTCATAAATACCATATAATTTTTTTAACCTTCCTCTGTTTATAGCTATAGAATACAAATCATATTCAATTTCATTATTAGAATTATCGGGTAAAATAGAATAATAAGTGTCATTAAATATAAAATTGTATTTTTCAGCATCTCCTTGATCTATCGTAAAAATATAATCGAAATGTATATTCTTTGCATATTCTCTGGCATATTTGGAATAATCATCATCCCACGGATCAATAACAAATAATATATACTTGACATCGTATTTTTTCTTTTTCTCTTTCAAATATGATACATCTATAGGATATGGTGATTTAAAAATTACATAATACATTGTATTATTATCCCATGTTATATCATCTAATGAACTTCCCCAAACGCTTTTAAACGGCAAATTGATAATCTGATTGATTTTTTCCGACAAATGTATTTTTCGCATCATTTTTAAAACATCATTGTTTATATTCTTTATAGTATCATTTAGTATAATAGCTCTTTTATCAAATTTTAAATCATTAAAATTGTATTTGAGCATACTATTTTTATTTACAATAAATATAAACTGTCTTTTTTTCATGTATATGCCCTCACATTTTATTTTTAATCAGCATAATTTTCTTTTATCCATTCCTTGGCGATATATAAATCAATTTCTTTATGTATATCAATAGATTCATCTATTTTATACGGAATGATTTTATTGCCCATAAAACCCCATGGTTGTTGCCCCTCTTTGCCGGAAAGTACAAACTCCGTATTCAGCACCCAAAAATTGTGCGAAAGGAACAGACACTCCGGCAAATCTTGACGGTTGGTTGATACCTTGCCCGTTACGCCCTTTTCATACATCGCAAGAGTTCCATCCGAATTTAATGTCTTGGCTCTAAGCGGGTGATGGTCGTTGTCCTCATACACCGGCACCACGGCGGTCACGGACATATCGTTTTTCATAATGTCAACGCATTTTTCCATCCATTCCGTTTTTATTGTAACATTGTTGGCCAAAATCACGACCAAAATATTCGGCATTTCGCTTTCTTTCTTCATAACATCAAGCGCATGAAGTATACAGTCAATATGCTGTGCTGACGGAAGCGCCAATTCAGTGGGCCTAACTATCGGCTTATATCCCAACTCCGCAGCGGCATCAAGTATTTTTTTATCGTCGCTGCTACAATAATAACTATCAATATTTTGGGCTTTTGCCGCTGCATTTGCGGGGTAGTAGAGTACAGGCTTGCCCAAAATATCAAGTATATTTTTGTCTTTCAGAGTGTTGTTCCCTCTGCCGGTCAGTAGTGCTGTTACTTTCACAATATTTCTCTCCTTTAGTTAAATAAAGTATCAAAATCTACCCGTTCAAAAACCTCAAGCTTGCCGCCGCGTGTGGCATTGTATATTTTTATTCCGTGAGCATCGGCGTATTGCTTGGCGGCTTCGTAGGATAAAGTTGATTGGTAAAGCAATGGAATATTTCCCAATATATCTTGTTCTGAGAAATGATCCTGCACATCCTGCTTTGTTACAGTTCCGTCTGGATTGCGAATCTTAGAATAGCTATGGTCAACTCCAAGAAGAATTATGTCTGTAAAACCCATGTATGTTGCCATTTGTATACATGAATATGTGATTGTGCAACCATCATAACATTTTTTTGAAATGTCATCTGAGTACATTGGCAAATATGGATAAGAATCTTCGGGGAGAATATTTATATAATACGCCCCACTTATTGTTGGATTTTTTGAAACCGCATTTAACCCGATGAATTTATCGCATTTTATCATTTTAGATATTTCTGTTTTTATTGTTTCTAACAACACATTATCTTGTGCAAAATAATATGTTGGACGCCAGTCTGTTTTATCAAATATTTCAAAAATACGGTTTGATCCAAAACATATCTCGCTTTTTAATTTGTTTAAATCATTTGGAGAAAGACTTGGGCCATTACCTATAATAAAACATCTTTCCCCGGCATGAATATTTCGTAAAGAATGAATATATTCATAACTTTCTTTAAGTTTTATACGATTTTCGGTTTCGATCAACAGCCTGATTTTATAGTAATATGGCCTTAACAATCTTTTTATTTTCAACATTTCAATTCCTCTTTAATTATAATCTTAAATATCAGCCTATTTCTATTTAGAAGTAATTTTCACACAATAAAACCCATACCGCAATTAATCCACTTTTGAAAACATAAATCCCAACCACATCGCAATTGGTATAAATAACGGATGGACAAACGCAGATTCAGCCACAGACGAAATAATTGTATAACTAAATCCACATAATGCAGACATATAGAAATCATTATTAAAATTTTTTAATAATTGAATTTTTTTAAACAAAAGTATTACGGCAATTACATACGCAATCAAGCCAATAAAACCTGTTTGTCCTAATACCATTGGCCAAAAGGTATCACTTGCGTATGTAACGCTTCCTTTAACCAAACCATATATTTGATCCATATGATAAAGTCTATATAACGGCGAGTAATAAACACCGGAAAGATAGGATGCAAATGTTGCAAATCCACTTCCCAATGGGAAATGGTCCGTTGCCACCTCTACGGCTCCAGACAAGAATCGCGCTCTGGCCATTTCGCCAGCCTGTTCATTGAAAAAATAGAAATTTATTTGATTCCATGCTATAAATATCACTATTGGTAAAAACACCAATACCTTTCCTAACTTTATCTTTTTCTTTCTGACAAAAACAAAATACCATAATATGAGAAACACAGCAGCTGCGCCAAAAGCTTTACTCCGTAATGATGTACACATAAGTACTAACAACCAAAAAAAATATAAAAAACTACCTGATATATACTTTTTAATACTCGTTAAAATCATCAATATTAAAACACAACTGGCAACAAAATCCGAGGGATGCTCATAAAACAATTGCGTCGAATACCACCCGTATCTTGCAGGAGAAGCAAATATGGCACCACCCCTTAATATTGCAATGACATTTAACACTAAAAGTATAGTGTATATCCAAACAATTAACCTAACGTGAAAATAAATCTTTGTTGCATATTTCTTTATATCAAATCCTTTTAAAAAGAACTTACCTACATATATTGCAAGCCAAAATTTAAGGCACAAAAAGGCATCTGCCGCAACTACTGAAAGAGGTTGATATTTATGCACGATGCTACTCAATATGCCTATACAAAAAAATAATAATATAAATAAATTATAATAATCTCTTTTGTTTTTTCTTACTCCAATATGGCGAAAAAAATATATAGGTATAGCGCTTGCAGCAACCATTTCATCAACATACTTAAAAACCGGTATAAATTGTTCTATAGGATCTCTTAGTAAGAAATAGTAGAAAAATAGCAAAAAAACTATGTATTTTTTACTAACAAAATAGTTTAAATTTTTCTCCATCTTAAAACCTTACTTTCTATCACTCATCAATTGCTACAATAATAATTCATTAACCTGTGGCAATATTCACTTATGGAATTAAATTTTACATTCCCACAATTGTCAGTGAGTTTTTGAATTTTTTCTTTATCTAACCAAAGCTTTTCAATTTTACTTTTTAATTCATTTTTATTACCAGCTCCAAACAACTCCCCGGTTACTCCATCATCTATCACTTCTGGGATACCACCAATGTTCGATCCTAAAACCGGAGTTTTAAGTAGTATAGATTCTGCTATCGACAATCCAAATGGTTCAAACCATTCGGATGTACAAACAGAAAATCTTGCCTCACGAATCAACTTCATCAAATCTTGTCCGTTTTTAAACCCCAAATTTTTTATATTAGAAATACTGTTTATTTCATTTTCCATAGGCCCATTGCCAGCAAAAATAAATGGTATATTCGGCAATCTGCGACAAACATTTAACAAAGTTGCAATTCCTTTTTCTTCAGAATACCTTCCAAAATAAAGTACATATTCTTTTTTTGAAGTTAAAACATCCTCAAACTCAATTTTATCGACAAAATTATGCAGCACGTCAGTTCTATCACTTAACATTTTATTTTTGTCTATAACAGATTTCATAAAATTTGAGATACATATGATATGGTCAATATTTTTGTATACTCCTGTTTTTTTCCATACATACCCTTCCAGTGCTCCAATAACACTTTTTGCGAATGAATTATGAATACATTTGTTTTTTACACAATTAACAAAATGTCCATTTATACATTTTGTACAATTTGTATGTGTATTAGGGTTTCTTAGCATATGGTTTGGACATACTAATTGATAATCGTGAGCAGTATAAATAATTTTGCATTTATTTCCTGTCTGCTTACGCCACTTGACAATTTCAAGTATAATACTGGGGGTAAGCTGATAGTTAAAATTGTTTAAGTGACAAACGTCAGGCTTAAAATCGTCAAGAACGAGACGAATTTTCTTTCGAGCTTCAGATGAATAAATAGTCTTGAACGGATAGGTCAGCTTGGAAAGCTTTGAACCACCATGGAAGTTCATATCGGTCGTATATGCGTTAACATTATTACCAACACATCGTCCCTCATGCTCCATGCCGAAATACTGGACTTCATGACCTTGACTTTTCAAATATTCACCCAGTTTAAATATGTAAGTCTCCGACCCTCCATTTGGATATAGGAACTTATTTATCATCAAAACCCTCATAGCAGCCTCCTTCGACTTAAATCGTCACTTTAATTTTGACATATTAACAAACTTTCCCGGATAAACAAAAAACTCTAAATACTTTGTTTTCTCCATTATCACCGCCGCAATCACAGGGCCAATTATGCTAACGGCAATTCCAGCAGCAATTTGAATCAAAAAGTTGCTTAATCCCAATTTCATCAGCACAATCCGCACCGGTGCCGCAAACAGTGTGTGCATCAAAAATATTGGCATCGTATATTTCGCGAAAAACCCGGCGACGGCGTTCTGCTCATTATCCACAAACGAACCCATCACAATAGCGATAACTGCTACACAGGCCGTCACGCCTAAAATAAAGCTTAGTATATTTGTTTCTATTTCATATTTGAACACAGCGATGCTTGAGGCTATAAACAGTACTAATAGTATGTACCCCCCCCCCGGTTACTTTTTTGGCGTTTGTCTGTAATTTAGTAATAGGGTCACACATATTAAGTAGCATTCCGCCGACAAACCACACTTCGTTTTCCAACACACTATTGACGGCATATATATCAATGCCTAATTTGGGCGCCGCCAACTTAGCAATAACTGATGCGAAAAATACAACAATATAAATTTTAAAATTTTTAAACCTTGGCGTTATCAAAAATACAAAAAACAGCGTGTATAGGAACCAATAAGGCGATGTAGGATGGAAAAACAAAACATCTCTCAAGCCCCCAATTTCCGTATTGACCTGCCCCGAAAACGTAGTTTTTAACGCCCATGTCGCAAAGCTGAAAGTAAAATACGGAACTCCAAGAACTATAAGCTTATTTAGCACATTCGCCCAGTGACTTTTGCTTCCCCGTCGATAGAGGTATCCGCTGCATATAAAGAACAGAGGAACGTGGAAATAATATATTGTTTGGATAAACCACTGATACAAGCTATTGTCCGATATAATCGACGCTTTTACCATTGACTGAAAGAAATGCCCAAGCACCACAAGCACACAGGCTATAACCTTAACATTGTCCACCCATATTTCACGTTCTAAAATCGGGCGTATAGCACTTACCCCTTTTTCAGTCTGTTCACTAAACTTCATTGTTGATATCTATCCTTTTATCACCTGTGTTGTTTTCACTTGTATACTTCATCTTATGAATAAGCTCTTTCCCACCACTGCGGGTAACCTCGTCAAATATCATCGAGACTTGCTCCGCAACCTTGTTCCAATCAAACGCACTTAAATCATAAGTCCTGTTTTGCGGGTTTTGGAGCCTTTCTTCTATTTTTTGTCCCAGTAGTTTGTAATCGCCTTTAGGAAAATAAGCGTCATCGTTCAACCTAACCAAATGCGTTGCGGGAATATCGCTCGCCAACACGTCGAGATTGTAACTCATTGCTTCCAACAATACGATTGGGAAGCCTTCATTATTGGAAGAGATAATATAAAGCGCCGCGTTCGTATACAGTTGAGCCAACTTTTCCCCATAAATATAACCGGTGAAAATTACCGGAGCATCGCCCCTAAGCTTGTCCAGCTTCTGTTTATAAACGCTTTCAAATTCAACGCCACCCGCAATAACCAGTTTGTAATCTCCGTGGTCAGAATTAAGATAGCCCTTGATAAGGGTATCGAAACCTTTTTCCTGCGTAATTCTTCCCACACTGAGTATATATTTCTTAGGTTTAATCCCAAGTTCATCCAAATAGTCATGCTTTTGTGAAAAACAAGGTTTCGGAATCCCGTTTGGAATATAAACAGATTTTTTTTGCACCTCAGGGGATTGCTTCTTTAATTGATACTCACTTACAAATATGATTTTATTAGCACATTTTAGCGCCACTGATTCGCTGAACTTAAGCAAGCTTTTTGAAAAAGCATTCCACTTATCATGCTCGTAATTCGGGCTGTGATAAGTCAAAACTATCGGTATCTTTCTCAACTTAAGCAACGGTGCGAAAAGTGCGGGCCCGATATTGTGATAATGTACGGCATCCGGTTTCATAAATAAGGCAACAACAGTAGAAATAAAAGAATGTATAACTGTCTCTAAGCCTTTTATCCTTGTTGACGGCAAGTCAACAAATTTAATATTTTCACAATGATAAGAGTTGGATTTTATGTACGGTTTTCTTCTGAATACGACTGTCTCGATATCTTTCCTCAACAGCGGGTAGAGCTGTTCACAATGCTTTTCAACTCCTCCCTCAATCTGAGGAAATCCTCTTGTTCCTATAACGCATATTTTCATAAGACACCACTATCTACCAGCAAATATCCTTTCCCTGCTTTATCCTCACCTTGTTTTTAACAATCCACCAAATCGGCTTCCACGGCCTTCTGACCATATCATGCCGCTCTGTCACGATAAACGCGCAATTACGCTGACATTCCGCAACCTTTTTTTCAGCCTCTTTGGCCTTTTCGGAATTCATAATATTCTCAAAGGAATCCTCTTTGATGTTTCCGATGATCCATTCTTCTTCCGAACCGTTACACGGCGATACATTTCCCCAAGGATCAATAAAGAAGAAATCCTTTAATGCGCCGCATGGCGGCCTATATCCGTAATCGTCACCGCGCAAACGCCTGTGAATACTCTTGTTGAAATAAGCTCTGCCGTAATCCTTTAACTTATTCTTTAAGCCATGCCGTTTAGAAGTCAATAATGCCTTTACAAATTTTTCATGTTCAGCCAAAGCCTCGTTACTTGTTATCTGATTATCCGCTTTATGGAAATACCATGAGTTATGTACCACAGAATTTCCAAGCTCTACGCCCAGTGCGGCGCAAAGTTCATATAGCGGCACAAGGTCTTTATAGTTATCCGGAGAGATAACAACGGAAAAGCCTATATTCTTACACTTCGTTTTCTTAAGCTCAAGCATTGTCCTCAAGGCATGGTCAAAACCGTTTTTAATTCCCCGTTTCTCGTCATTGAGCTTTGGCAGTCCTTCGACGCTTACTCTTATGAGAATATTCGGATACTTGTTGGCAAGTTCAACTATTTTTTCGGTATTATAGCCATTCGTACTCAGTTCAAGCAATGTGGCCTTTGGATACAAAACTTCAAAAATCTTGTCTATATCCTTTCTAAGCGTGGCTTCCCCTCCGGTTATGTTTATTCTCAAACCTTCGGGAAGTTTTTTGTAATATTCAACATCTATTTCTTCCTCCGGTCTTGTGGGGCATTGCCATATATTACACATATTGCATTTGGCATTGCATCTGAATGTTGTAATTAGGCTCCCCTGCATTGTTGTTTTTACGCCCATATATATCACCTCATATTTTTTTATTGTGAACACTAATGTATTTCAAGCTCTTTGAGCCAGTTCTCTCTCTCATTTCCGTAGTCAAGGCTGTCTACGAGACCTTCGGCCATATCCTTAACGGAATATTTCTTTACAAAAACAGCGTAAAAAAATCTATGTATCCACGCCACCGGCAACAGCAGCGGCGACCTTTTCACATATTGATACTTGTGCTGTATCATCTTTCTCGGAGGGAAGAAGATGCGCCTTAAAGGGCTGACACCGTCCCCCTCGCGTCGAACAACTTGGGCGGCGAGTATTTTGCCGTCAAGCTGACGCCCGAACACCCCGTAACTGAGGAGATATTCCATAAACCTGTCCGAGTCGGGCAACGGCCACGGACTGTAAAACTCCAACCCATACCACCGCTGAGCGGCGGAAAGCATATATAGGAAGATTCTTTCGTATTCCTGCGACTTACATATCTCGTAAACTCTGTTTAAATCAATATCCTTTATTTCGTGCTTTAAAATCAGCGCCACGTCCAGCATATTTCTGAGGCCGCAGCCCTCGCGGGTTATGTGCTTTGCCGCGTGGATCACAACATACGCCAGCTCGTATGTTGGTTCAAGCACTCTCAAACCTTTGGGATTTACGAAGGTGTGGCTTTTAAGCTCGTTGTTCCAGTGTGCGGGCTCATCACGGAAATCGTCCTCGAGGGACTCAAAAAGCTCCCAGTGATTTTCCCCATTGTCAATGCCGGAAAATAAGGTGTTTCTGTCAACGGTGTATCCCTCACGTTCAAAAACCGTTTCCGCGGCCTTGCGCCGCCTCGCGTCCACCCATATGTCGAAATCCCCCATAACTCTCAAGCACTCAACAGGGTGATAAAGCTCTTTTAAGACGCAACCTTTTAAAAACGTCGGGTGGATGTCGTTTTTCCGCAACACCTCAGTCATTCGCTCAAGCTCGTCAAATCTGTCGCCCATGAGCATGGCAGTTTGTAGCATGTACATATACCACTGCTCATAGTTTTCGGGGCGCCGCTCGTCCGGCAGCTTTTCAATGGCGCTGGCCAGCAGGCCGGTGAGATTTTGTTCTTTGGACTTGTCCCACAGCCACTGCCAGTCGAGACCCTCGGGCGGCGCTGGAGGGGTCTCGTCAAAGATGGCCGCCCGGGACAGTGATATGAAATACTTTTGTTCCGTCGTCACGGGCAGTCACTCCTTTCCTTATCTCCGGCCCCAAGCCACGCTTACGGGCTCGATACCGCTCTGTCTCTGCTTCGGACGCTTTTCCTCGTGCGGTTTGAGCTTTTGTACCTTTTCAGCTATCAAACCTATACCGGCAAGTTTCTCTACCCGTTCGGTGGCAAGTGTTCCGTCATTGAGCTTCTTCCTCTGGCGGGACAGCCATTGACCCAAATCGCTGCCGTCCTCCGCCATGTAGTGGCCGGGAATGTCCAAGTTTTTGTTGGCCTCGTAGTACTTGCGGGCATACTCAAAATTCTTGTTCCAACGGGCGTCCCCGGCATCACTCCACACCATGCCGATACTGTTTAGCTTTTTGACCCTCTCGGACGCAAGCTCACCCTCGGCCCGTTTCCGGCGCTGATACTCTATCCATCTACCAAGAGCCACGCCGTCCTCGGTTTTGTATTTGTCGGATACATTCAAATTCCTGTTGGCCTCATAATACTCGCGGGCCAGCTCAAAATTCTTTTCCCAACGCTCCGCCTTAGACAATTTGGGACTATATGCCGCCAAGCCTATTCCGGCGAGCCTTTTCGCACGTTCCGGATCGAGTGTGCCGTCACGCAGCTTATTCCTTTGCCGCGTCAGCCACTGGCCTAAATCGCTGCCGTCATCGACCTTGTAGCTTGCCGGAATGTTCAAATTTTTGTGTAAATCGTAATATCTGCGGGCATACTCAAAATTCTTTTCCCACCGCTTTTCATCCAAGCTCTGAG
>CANRJP010000085.1 GCA_947630975.1 uncultured Clostridia bacterium | reverse complement strand
CCGGTGAGCATAGAAAAATATCTCGCCGACGGACAGATAGAGCAGGTCATCTGCGGCGGCGAGAACTACGACGGTGCCCGGCCCTGCGACTTTGACTGGGTGAAGGCCCTGCGGGCGGAGTGCGCCGCCCACAACGTCACCTTCTGTTTTATCGAGACCGGCACGGTCTTTGTCAAGGGCGGCCGGCGTTATTACCTGCCGAACAAGCAAATTCAAAGTGAGATGGCCCACAAGTCCGGGGTAAACTTCAGCGGGCGACCCATACAGTGGCGGCTCACAGACCAATTCGGACGTGATATCCCGCCCGAGGAGCTGTATGTCCCCCACTATCGGGACAACTGTCTGCGCTGCGGCAGCAAGCTCATATGCAACGGCTGCTCTGACTGCGGAAAGTGCGGAACAAAAAATGATTAATGACAAAATCATACAATTCTTTTTACTGTAATAGCCACAGAAAATTACAATCAAACCTATTGATTTATAAGGATACGGTTAATTTTATTAGAATTTTAAAAGAAGATTTCTAATTTTATAAGAATAGTTAGAGATTTATTAGAAAAATGTCTTGACATTTTCGCATAAATTTCGTATAATATAAATATAATAAGAGGGGAGGCGATAATATGTTGGAAAATGAGCTCAAAACATTGATCGAGGAATTACGAACCGTTCGCAGCGAAAGCAATACTGTCGAGGTCAAGGCGGCAAACCGGGGCTGTCCCAAGGTGCGGGACACTTTATCCGCTTTTTCCAACCAATCGGGAGGCGGAACAATCATTTTTGGCGTGGACGAAGATTGCGGCTTCAATGTGTGCGGAGTGTATGACGCCGCCGACTTAATGAAAAAGGTGGAAGCGCAATGCCAAGAAATGACGCCCGTTATCCGTCCGCTGTTCACGGTCTCCTCCGTCGACGGAAAAACCGTGGTTTCCGCGGAGATACAGGAAATCGACAACTTCGACAAGCCCTGCTTTTACAGCGGACGCGGCAGATTAAAGGGTTCTTATATCAGATCCGGAGACGCTGACAGATTGATGACCGAATACGAGGTGTACAGCTTCGAGGCGTTTCGCAAAAAAATCCAAGACGAACTGAGGACACCTGAAAGAGCGATAATGCAGGATATGCAGACAAAAGCCTTTTCCCTGTATCTCGACCTACTGAAAACGAAAAAGCCCAATTTGTCAGAGCTGCCGAACAACGAGCTTTGCCGCTTGCAGGGATTTACGGATAAAGGCCGCCCGACGCTTGCGGGACTTATGCTTTTTTCAAGCTATCCCCAGGCGTATTTTCCTCAGCTCTGCATTACGGCGGTTTCTGTTCCCGGAACTGAGATAAGCAGCACCGGCAGCGTCGGAGAACGGTTTATTGACAACAAACGGCTCGACGGCACGCTTGTACAAATGCTGAACGACGCCTTGATGTTCGTGCGGAAAAACATGAAAACCGCCACTATCATAGATCCTGACACCGGCAAGCGGACAGACAAGACCGAATACCCCGTTATCGCCATAAGGGAATTGATACTTAACGCGCTCATCCACAGGGATTACAGTATACACACCGATTCCACCCCAATTACGATACGGATATTCAGTGACCGTTTCGAGATAGAAAATCCCGGCGGCCTGTACGGTAGAATGACTCTTGACAGGCTCGGAAAGGTTTCCGCCGACACCCGCAACCCCGCCATTGCAAACGCCATGGAGATTCTTGGCGAAACGGAGAACCGTTACAGCGGAATACCGACTATTATTAACGCCATGGAGGAGCACGGTCTTCCCGCGCCGAAGTTTGAAAGCGACAGGGGGATTTTCAAGGCCACGCTGTTCAACCGTTCGGCGGCAGTCATAACCGACGATGTGGAAACCGAGATACTTGAGTACTGTAAAACGCCTAAAAGCCGGGCCGAGCTTGGAGAGCTTTTCAGCGGCAGGATCACCGTCGCTTATCTGATGGAAAAATATATAAAGCCCATGGCGGAAAAGGGAGCGCTCGGACTGACTATCCCGGATAAGCCGAAAAGCAAATATCAAAAATATTTCTCCTTGAAACAGTACCAAAAATAAACCATACAGAGTTATTACAGCAGCATCGAGGGACTGCTCGCCGACGGCGAAAGCTCCGATAAAATATTGAACCTGATACACGGTCTGCGAAATACACCGCGCTGAACATTATCTTATCGTATAAAACGGAGGCTTGCAGCCGCGCCTCACCGTCCGAGATCACCGAGCACTTTCCCGATGTCCGCGTCAATGCAGACCGACCGCTCGGCAATCTCCGTGGGACAGAGGGCTTCTCCGTAGTTGACACAGGCATATACCGCCGCCTTATTCCGCGCCGTCATGCGCCAAAACGGATATTTAATAATTACCGGCGTGTTATAGCCCACGCCCAGCTCCAAAAACAAAATCCTCTTATTTCCCCGCGTCCGCAGAAAATCCCCGTACCGCTCCGCCGCCCGGTGCCATCCCCCGTCCTCCACAAACTTACCGTCGGAGCGGAGATTCATGGTCAGAGGCTTTCCGCAATGAGGGCAGACGGGCAGCAGCTCCGAAGGGACACGCATATCCTTTTGCCGCTCCATCATCTGTCGGATTGCGGACTCGTTGTCAAAGGTTTCCTGACGGCAGGGCTCCGAGCACTGAAACAGGCCGTAATCGCCCTGGGTGTAGAAAAGCTGTTCTTTGTCAAAGCCAGCCTTTTGAAAGCAGTGGTCGACATTGGTGGTGATGACAAAATAGTCCTTGTCCCGCACCAGCGCCAAAAGGTCATCATAAACCGGCTTCGGCGGGTCGAGATAACGGTTGATGAAGATATACCGGCTCCAGTAGGCCCAGAACTCCTCCGGCGACGGGTACGGATAAAAGCCGCCGGAATACATATCGGAAAAGCCGTACTTTGCGGCAAAGTCTGAAAAGTAACGCTCAAACCGCTCTCCGGCATAGGCGAACCCCGCCGATGTGGAAAGCCCCGCTCCCGCACCGACCACGACGGCGTCGGCAGCGTCCAGCGCCCGCCGCAGCCGCCCGATGTTATCCGAGTAATTCCCGGTAAATCTCGTAATCGACATCTTTGAAGACATTGAAAATCACCTCCGTGTTCCCTCTGTATTGCCGCACCGTGTCTGCGGCAATTTTCGCGGCTTCTTCATTGGGGAAATGAAATTCCCCCGTTGATATGCAGCAGAACGCCACACTCTTAATTTCATTTTGCCGCGCCAGCTCCAGACAGGAGCGGTAGCATGAGGCCAGCAGCTCCCTATCTTTCTCCGTCACACCGCCGTATATGATCGGGCCGACCGTATGAATGACATAATCGCACGGCAGATTATACGCGGGCGTGAGCTTGGCTTGCCCGGCGGGTTCCTCATGACCCTGCTTCGCCATAATCTCGGCACAGGCAAGCCGAAGCTGTACACCGGCATAGGTGTGTATCGCGTTGTCGATACAGCCGTGACAGGGCGCGAAGCATCCGAGCATTTGCGAGTTGGCGGCGTTGACAACGGCCCCGCATTTGAGAGTGGTGATGTCCCCCTGCCAAAGATAAATTCCCGGCTCAATCGGCGCCAGTTCCGTTATATCCGTGACGCCCTTCCGGGCGGTCTCCTCCCGCAGATACCCGTCCTGCGCCGTCAGGAAATCCTCATCAGCAGGACGCGGCGGGCGGACATTCATCAGGGAGCGGAGCAGACGTTTTTGTTCCGCTTCATCACGCGGAATGTTCAGATTTTTGTACCTCGGCTCCTCGCCGAGCAGTTTTTTTATCAGGAACTCTCTTTTTTCTCTCTGTGTCATATTATCCTCGCTTTTCTACCGCATTTACGGGACAGACCGCAAAGCAATTTCCGCAGTGTAAGCAATGATTTTGCTGAATACGGTAAGGCTTCCCCGGTTCGATGCACCGCTGGGGGCAGTTTTTCAGGCATTTGCCGCAGCCGATACATTTTTCGGAAATAACGTACCCTTTTTGCGTGAGATTTCCCGCGCCGATTGTGTAGCTCTCCCGAAAAATCGGATTGACGCCCAGATTGAAATACTCAATTTCCGCGTCCTTGATTTCAAAGACTATCCCCGCCAGCCTTCGGGTGTCGCCGGGATAGACGTTGGAGAGATAGGGCTGCTCCGTAAAGATCGTGTCGATCCACCTTTCCTGCTCGTCCTCCGGGGTGGGAACCGCCTTTGCGGACAGTCGAATCATTTCTTTATATTTTGTGTAGCCCAGCACCTGTACGCGTCCGTCAGTCAGAAGCTCCTCGCAGAAGGCTTTTCCCTTTGCGGTGAAGAAGATCATTCTGTCCGGCTCATAGTGGATAGCGGAAATGTTGCGTATCTGGGGCGCACCGGTTTTGTCCACCGTGGCAAAGGCCAATACGCCCACATATTCTAATTTTTTGAGACAAGTTTGTGCGTCCATTCCAAACACCTCACTCAATGATTTTGCTTCGCCGCGGCTTTCTCGGCTTCGGCAGCGGATACTCACCGTCACAATAGCCCAATGTTACAAAGCAGCGGGCAATATAGTTTTCGGGAATATTCCACTCCCGGAGAAGCGCCGCGCCAACCTCGCCCGCAAAGGTTTCCTCGCCCCTTGCGACTATGCAGGAAGAAATACCAAGCTCCGCCGCCATCAACGCCATATTTTCGGCACAGCAAAAAGCGTCCGGAATACTGTAAAGGAAATTTTTCATGGCAAAAACGACGCAGACGGCGGGAGCGCCATAGAACCCGCTTTTCATGGTCGGGTCGTCGATGATGCTGGGCTGGTCGGCGGAAACATAACTGCCGGAGAGCTTAGAGCGGTCGAACCGGGCGACGTTCAGCCTGCCGATTTTTTCCGCAAGCCCCGCGTTTCGGACGCCCACAATGATACTGCGCTGGCCGCCGCCGGCGTTTGGCGCGTAGGTTCCCGCCTCGATGATTGTTTCCATATCTTCACGGGAAATCTGCCTGCCCTGATACTTATGTATAGAGCGGCGGTATTTCATAAGCTCTAAAAGTTCCATCATACTACCTCCTTCCAGCATTGCGGGTCGGATTCATAGAAGCTGCCGTTTGTTCCCTTTGCCACGGCAGGGCAGCCACGGCACCACGCCTTTAATTCACACTTGCTGCATTTGACGAATTTATCGTAATCCCGGTACCGCTCCATCTCGCAAACCCACACATCGGCCAGCCGGTCGGTAAATACATTTCCCACTTTGCTCTCCGCCACGCGGCGGCAGGCGTACACGTCGCCGGTGGGGAGTATCGTGATGTGGCAGTTGCCGCAGTTGCACCCGCCGTAGATCATGCCCTATTTGGCGTCCGCGGGGATCTTGAAAGCTCCCGTCTCATACTCGTAGAGCGTCCAGAGGTGGTCTTTTTTGTTGAAATAAGTCTCCGCGCCCTCCGCCTCATACTCTTTGAATTTCTTATCGCAAATGGCCAGCAGCTCCCGATATTCCCGGGGCGTCATGGAAGCGTCCAAATCGCCGCCGCTTGGAACGTAGCGTGAAAAGGCGAACACGTTTGCCCCCGACGCCACCACCGCGTCAATAATGCCCGGCACCTCCATGCGGTTTGTCTTGGACACCGTCGTCATAATGACGCTTCGCATTCCGGAGCGATTGATGCAGCCTATTTTCTCTATCGTGCAGTCAAAGGAACCGGACTTGCGGAACCAGTCGTGAGTCTCCCGGAGACCGTCAAGGGAAAGCTGGTACTTTTCACAGCCGTAGTATTTCATTTCCCGGCACACCTGATCGTTCAAGTGAAATGGGTTGCCCATGACGGTAAACGGGACGTTGTGTTCTTTGAACAGCGCCAGCAGCCGCCAGAAATCCGGGTGCAGAATGGGGTCGCCGCCGGTGAGATAGAAATAGGGCAGGCGACCGTACACCTCGCAGAAGTCCAGACAGTTGTAAAAAGTGTCCTCCATCTGCGCCCATGTCATGCTTTTGAGATCGTGGTACTTATCCCCGGAAAAGATATAACAGTGTTTGCACCGCTGGTCGCATTCGTCCGTGATGTGCCATTGAAAAGAGAAATATTTATTCATATCGTCGTCGCAAGCTTCCTATCCTTCACTTTGACGCAAGCGCCAAAGCTCAGTCAGTCCGTTGCTCCTCCTCTCCCCAAAAAGTCTTACGACTTTTCGGGGACCCCATTAAGCGCCGCAAGCGGTGGGCTTTTCTTCCGGCTTGTCGGCAGCGCCGCAGGCTGCGGGAGCCTCGGCGGGCTTGTCACCGGCGCCGCAGGCAGAACCGCAGGCGGCCGGCTTTTCTTCCGGCTTGTCGGCCGCACCGCAAGCGGTGGGCTTTTCTTCCGGCTTATCAGCAGCGCCGCAAGCGGCACCGCAGGCGGAAGCCGCCTTGTCCTCAGTCCATCCGGCGAGATTAGAAAGTGCCATTTTCGTGTCCTCCTTTACTTATTCAGGTGACTTTCGCCCCCTGTATCTATAATTATACAGGTTTTTTCGTCCCGCGCAAGTACGCACTTTTTTATATGGATACTCACCTTTTTGTAACTTTTGTGCAATTATGGACTTTTTATACAAAAAATTTGCTATTGCATTTTTAGGGATGTTGCAGTATAATATGAGCGTAACATTCTTTTTTGATGTAACGGAGGTATTAATATGAAAACGAAAGCCGAACTCATCCCCGAATGTCCCGTTGCCGCGACGGTGCAGCTCATCGGCAACAAATGGAAGCTGCTAATTATACGAAATCTGCTTGACCGCCCGTGGCGTTTCAATGAGCTGCAAAAGAATTTGGAGGGTATCAGCCAAAAGGTGCTGACGGACAGCCTGCGTTCCATGGAAGCGGACGGGATCATCACCCGTACAGTGTATCCCGAGGTTCCGCCAAGGGTGGAGTACGCCCTCTCGGAGCTGGGTGAAAGCCTTAAACCGATTCTCGACGCCATGAAAGCGTGGGGTGAGGAATATAAAGCGCGGACAAATTGAAAAAACGCGCGGCGATCCATGTACTGCCGCGTGTTTTTTAATATTTTATACTAATCCCTATTAAAAGCGTCAACCGAGAGGGGAGGATTTTTTGTGCCAGACAAGGAAGAGGCCGTAGGCGATACTGTATGTATTGTCAAGGTTGATGACGGCACAAAAAAGGCCGCCGTGAATTGATGATTTTATTAGGGATTAGTATTAGACCCGTTTACGGATGGACCGGTAAAAGGACGCAAATCAAAGCAGCCGCCATGGGTGGCCGCTGAAAAATTCTTGCGATTGGCAGTTGCTCAGAGCGCGAATAGCGCTGCCAGTATGCCCTTACAGGGCTTAATCAAGCCAACGGCTCAGCCGGTGGTACGTGACTGATGCAATTATTTTATTTTGATATATAACACTCAAATTTGCCTTAAATTAGGTCATTCAGCCAAAATGGGATCCCCGCAAAACGGCGAAGCCGATTTTGTGGGGAAAAGGAGTCATAGCGAGGCGAGCCACGTTTCGATTTTTAAATCGAAACAAGCGACACCGAGCTTGTGACGACGCCGTTCTGCACGACTTTTTTACGGCCCCGACACTTCGCCGGAGGTCACGGTCTCCCGGACGCCGTCGTCGCGCAGCACCTCCAGTCCGCCGTTCCGGTCGATGTCCAGCGCCGTTGCCACAAAGGTCCTGCCGCCCCGGACATATTCCACGCGCCGGCCCAAAATGATGCTGTGCCTCCGGTACTCGTCCATGAATTCCCGGCTTTGGAGCTGCTCCGCCCGGGCCAGAAGGTTGGATGCCGTTTTGGCGATGAGGTCGTTCCGGCGGGGGCCGTCCTCTCCGGGCTCCAGAAGAAAGCCCGCCTTTTCTCTGAGCTCTTTGGGGAAGTCCCCGCTTACGCCCCGGAAATTTATGCCTATACCGACGACCATCGAGCGGATCTCTCCGCTCTCCAGGTCCGTGGCAGCCTCGGTGAGGATGCCGCAGACCTTTTTTCCGTTAAAATACAAATCGTTGACCCACTTGATGCCGCAGTCTCTGCCGCAGACCTCCAAAATGGCGTCCCTGACGGCAACCGCCGCCGCCGTGGTTATCAGCGGAGCCTCGGAGCACTCCGCGTCGGGGTGCAAAATCACCGTCATATATATGCCCAGCCCGCCGCTGACGAAGCTGCGTCCCCTTCTTCCCCGGCCCGAGGTCTGAGTGTTGGCGGCGATGACCGTGCCGTGAGGAGCGCCGTTCATGGCACGCTCCCGCGCCACGATGTTCGTTGAGGGCAAAGTTTCAAAGACCTCCGTCGGCAGACCGCAGGCGGCGGTTATCAGGGCCGCGTTCAGCTCGTCCGCGCCCCGCAGCAGTCTGTACCCCCTGTTGGACACCCCCTCTATGTCGCAGCCTTGAGCCTTAAGGCTCCTGACCGCCTTCCATACGGCGGCACGGCTTACGCCCAGCTTACGGGCCATAATTTCTCCGCTTACGCCCTCCGGCGACGCGGTCAGCAGCTCAAGTACGCTTTCTTTTGTGGACATAACTATCCCTCCGGACTGTTTTTTCCTTATTATATCATTTTTGGCCGCTATTGTCAACCGGAAAAATAAAAAGGGTTTACATTTCGAGCTTTTTTTACAAAACTATTTACTTTTCTCGCTATCTATGATATAATGCTTCTATATATTATTTATGGGAGGAATTGTTGTGAAGCTTAAACAAAAAATACTTTCGCTGATCGCCGCCCTCGCCATGCTGACGGGTATGCTGCCGTTGCATACCGCCATGGCCGAGGAAAAGGTCTATCATCTGTATTACAGTGAGCTTACCGAGAACGTGGGTCTGTTGCGCCCCGAAGGAGAAGCCTCCGTTCAGGAGGAAGACCCATATTACGGCTTTGTGCAGCAGATACGTCAGGCCATGAAGAACCGTGTGGAGAATGTTTCCGTTTCCATTCCCGAAATGGACATACCCGAGGCGGAGACGACTGATGAGCAGAAGAAACTTCTGGGCGAATTTTGCTCCGGCCTTTGGCGCAAAGCCATGGCTCACACCGGCGTGCCCGACGAAGGAGATTACATACTCCGTAACTCTCGGGGATACGAAAGCAATATGTCATATTCGCTGAGAAACGGCAAGGTGTACAACCTGAATATAAACTACACCTTTACATATCACTCCACCTTGGCTCAGGAAACGGCTGTCACCGTTGAGGTGGAGAAGCTCCTCAAGGAGCTGAACGTCGGAGAAGAGGACGACTATCAGAAGATCAAGGCCGTGTACGACTGGATCTGCGGCCATGTGGTCTACGACTACACACACCTCGCCGACCCGAATTATAATCTTAAATACACCACTTACGCCGCCCTCATCGACCGCACCAGTGTCTGTCAGGGCTACGCCTCCCTGCTTTACAGGCTCCTGCTGGAGTTGGGCGTCGACTGCCGAATCATAGCCGGCCTTGGCGACGGCGGCGCTCACGCCTGGAACATCGTGAAGTTGGGCGGCCTGTACTACGACGCCGACAGCACCTGGGACGCCGGCCCCCACGATCCCTACCAATACTTCCTTAAGTGCGACGCCAATTTTGACCGGCACGACCGGCACGGTGCGCCCACCTATCAGGGCGACAGTGAGCTGGACTTCACCTCCGCCGAGTTTTACGATCTTTACCCCATGAGCGAGACGGATTACACTCCGGGCGAAAACGTAAAGGTCACCGGTGTGACCGTGGAACCCGGCACGCTGGAGCTGAAGGTGGGGGAGGAAGCCCGCCTCAACGCCGTGATAACACCCGAAAACGCGTCGGATACCGGTCTTTCATGGAGCACCGACAATGAGAACGTCGCCACGGTGGACGGCGGCGCGGTGAAGGCCGTCGCTCCCGGCCGCGCGGTTATCACCGTTGTGACCAATGACGGAAGATTTACGGACAGCAGTATTGTGGACGTGGTCGAGCGGGAGCCCATAATTCCGCCGACGGAAACGGGCAGCTATACATTGAACGGTCTGACGGCCGAGGCCGACAGCGACGGCACAAATGTCAGCGTCGGACTTACTATTAATTCCGGCCCCTGTGACGGCGATACCCTTGTTTTGGCCGCCTATGACGGAAACAGGCTGATAAAAGCCATGCGCGTTCCCGTAACGGAGGGCGGCAAACTGACCTTTACAATGGCGGGCGTCCATGCGGGCGCGTTGATAAAGGCCTTTGTCTGGAACGGTGTTACAAGTCTGAGCGGCGCCATATCCGCCGCGGCCGCAGCCCGACCCGCCTATGACCGGCTGGACGTGGTGGTCACCGGCAATTATATCACCGACGCCGCCATGGACGGCGAATACAGGCCCGGCGAAAAATACGTTTACCTCACCTCCGTTAATAGCAAAGTTACTTATGACGGCGAGGAGTACGACAAGGACAATCCCTTTAAGGATATGCTCTTTTACGAGGGCGAAACCGACGCCTCCTCCCTTCTGGGCCTCAAATGCACGGCCGAGCTGGCCTATGTGAACGGTCGGAACACCGTGATTTCCATCGGGCCCAGCGGTTCCCCAACCGTGACCAACGTTAATAGCAGTCTCCTCGCCAGTTATGACGAGCTGACCTACAGTGAGGCTGACAAGGCTGATAACGGCACCGTTTACTATTGGAAAAACGGCCGCGCCGATCCCAAGCCCGCCGCTCTTACTCCCGCCATCAAATCCAACGGCTATGTTAACGTAAGAGTTTTCGTTAACTATCTCGAGATGAACGATTACGACGGACAAGGCGACTACTTCTATGATACTCTTGTCAGAAACGGTAAAGGCGGCTTGGCCGAGTTCATCGACAACAACGGCGACGGATATTTCGATATTGTGCTTGTCAGACAGTACCACGATGAAGGCGTTGTTGAAAGCGTAAAAACCGCTAATAACGGTATCATAAGCTTCCGAGGCATGGACGGCGCCAAAGGCGTTCCCGAGGATTACGATCCCAATGACGACACCGTTCTCAAGCGCTTCATCAAGGGCGAGGGCTACATCGAGCCTACCGAAATTCAGCCCGGCGACACCGTCACCACCGCCGGTGAAGAGGGCTATGACGCCGTCATCACCTACCTTGTATCTTCCGATAAGGTCGAGGGTAGAAGCATGTTTTATGACCCTGAAACCGAGACCCTTACCATAAACGGCAATGCCTACTCCGCTTCGCCCATGTACAAAGTAAATTTATCGTCTCTACGCAACACCGACTGTATCTATTACCTGAACTGGGACGGTGAAATAGCTTTTGCAAAGCAGCTTCCCGTAAAGGGCGACTGGGGGTATCTGCTGGGCGTGGATGCGAGCACCAAATTCTCCCGCACCGGCTATGAGGTCGAAATCCTTGACGGCGCTGACGGCCGCGTAAACACCTATGGTATCAAGGCCAATAACGTGGCCGTTTACAACAGTATCAGCGATACCGGAGCCAAGAGACTTGACGACGATGCCGTGCATGACATCCTTAGCAGTCTTGCCAATCCCGGCTCTTACAAGGGTCACGTTATTAAGTACGTAATTGACGACAACAACGAGCTCAGCAAGATAGTTGTAGCCGACAACTACGCCGACATTGACGTTTACAGCGCAATGGACGGCGGCCAGGTCTACGACGCCGAGTATCGCACCGTCGGAGCCTCCGATCCCCTTACCGAGAACGCGGTGATCTTCACCGTACATCCGAGTGAGGACGGCGGCGAACTTAATTACTGTGACGAAGATTGTGTAGAGGTTTTGACACCCGGCGACCTTGCGGACGGAACGGTCTATAATATGTGCCTTTACTCCGAGGACGGGCTGACGCCCGTCGCGGTGAACGCGGTGAAGGAGCCCATGGTTTACCGGCCCGCCAACATTGAGGACTGCGGCTACGGGTATCTGCTGGCCCTCGATCAAAGGATGGAGTTCTCGCGGACGCACTACGACGCCTTGATAATGGACGGCGGCGGCAAGACCGAGGCTCTTACCCTCGCAAACAGGCTTACGTTCTTTGACGAAAACGAAGCGCCTCAGATTATTGAAAATTCCACCGCCTTTGAACTGCTGGCGGAAAAGCTCAACGGCGGCCCGGAGAGCAGGATAATAAAATTTGCCCTTGAGGACGGGCGGATAACGGCTCTGTCCCTTGTTCCCGGCACGTCAGTGACCGGAACCTATGACGCCTCGTCCCGCAGTGTGGGCGGCTCCGCTCCCCTCGGCCCCGAAGCGGCGGTCTACGCCGTATATCCCAACGGCTCCGGCGAATACGACCCGAGCGATGAAGATTATATCGACTTTGTCCCGGGGGGCGGTCTCACCGGCGGCGAAGCATACACCCTTTATACTTGGGAGGAGAACGGCCTTACCGCCGCGGCGGTTTACCTTGCAAGCGGAACCGTGCCCCAGCGGCCCTCCGTCAGCAGTGAGCTCAGCTACGGCTATCTGCTGGGCGTTGAGCAAAGCGAGAAATTTACCCGCACAACATACCGGGTAAGGCTCCTTGACGGCGCCACCGGCAAAGTTAACGATTACAGTATCAAGTCCGACAATGTCGCCGTTTATAACGACCGTAACGAAACTACCGCTATTCGTGTGACCGACGACGCGGCTTACGATGTCCTTGAAGATCTTATCAACTCTGATGTTTACGGCGAAAACCGTATTATCAAGTATTCCCTTGAGAACGGTGAGCTGTCCCAAATAGTTGTGGGTAACAGCTATGCGGATATCGATGTTCAAACGTTCGACAGCGAAATTTATTCTGCCGAAAATCGCACCGTCGGTTTCTCCGACCCCATTGCCGAGGATGCTTTCGTATTTATCGTAAGTGATACCGATACAGATGAGGGCGCTTACGAGGATCCCGACAACATCTCCGTTGTAAGAGGCGGCAGATTT
>CANRJP010000084.1 GCA_947630975.1 uncultured Clostridia bacterium | reverse complement strand
CTGTCCGCCCGGTGTACCATGAAAAGCTTCCCCGTCTGCTTCAGGCATTTGGCCGAGACCCGCACCACGTCGTCAAGGGTGCAGGCTATCTCGTGGCGGCTCAGAGCCAGCTCGTTCTTGGGATTTACTATACCGCCGCCGCTGTTCATGTACGGCGGGTTGCAGGTGACGAAGTCGAAAACCCGGCTGCCGTATATCTCCGGCGCGTCCTTAAGGTCGGCGTTTTTTACCCTTATGACGTCCGACAGGCCGTTGAGCTCCATGGTTCGGGACGCCATGTCCGCCACCCGGGGGATCAGCTCCACGGCGTCGATGCTCTCCGGCCCGTACAAAGCGTAGGTCAGCACCGGTATTATTCCCGTGCCGGTACACAGATCCAGACCCCGGCTGCCTCTTTTTACCTTTGCGAATTTGGAGAGCAGCACCGCGTCGCTGCCGAAGCAGAAGCCCTCCTTGCTCTGTATGACCTTGTAACCGCCGATGCCCAAATCTTCGATTTTTTCCATGTTTGCCTCCTGCGCAATTTGTCGTTATTTGTCGAAATGTTTTACGATAAATTTCGTTAAAAAGTATTTACATTTTACAAAATCTGTGCTATTATATGTTTGCGGGATAAATACGGCTATTTTCGGCCTTTTCCGCCATAAAAACAATATTTTTCGAGGTGAAACGCCGTGCCTTAAAAAACTCAAAACTACACGAAAAAACGTTGAGGCGATACAGCGCCGCGCAAGCAAACGCCGATTATTCAGTGTTTACTTAAGGGAAACTGTCCTCAAAGCGCGCTGGGAACGGCTTTCCCAAGCCCGGCCGGCGCCGCGCCTTAAAAATGTCCCTCGGCACGTCGAAGGACGTATATAATATGAAAGGATGATAAAAATGATCAATGAAAAAACCGCGGACCGTTTCGGCACGATAGAGGCCGAAACCATGGAGGCCGCCTTTGAGCGGATAGCCAAGATAGAGGGTGAGCTGCTGAACAGGCTGACAGGAGAGGATCTCGACCTGCTCAACGACCTCATCGAGGCGTGGACTGTCTACTGCGATTTCTGGAAAGCGTAAGCACGGCGGTCGACCGTATAAGCATAAATGGGGCTTCGTCGAAGCCCCATTTATTTTGGGTCACGGCCGTGACTCCGATTACTCCTGAGAAGGAGCGCCTACAGGGCAGGTGTCGGCGCAGGCGCCGCACTCAATGCACTGATCCGCGTCAATTACGTACTTGCCGTCGCCCTCGCTGATGCAGCTTACGGGACATCCATCGGCACAAGCGCCGCAGCTGATGCAGTCGTCGCTGATAACATATGCCATACAAATACACCTCGCTTATAATTTTTAAGGAACTTATTATTCCTAAACCTACTTTAACACAAATTATAATTATTTTCAATAGTTTTTTTATACTTTGTGAAATTTTTTTCTTGATTTTTTGCCATGGCCGTTATATAATAATAAAAATCTACACTTGGAGGAATTGTTATGCCGAAAAACAACGCAAAAAAGGCCAATGTTTTCCACACGGTGTTCATTGACGGTCTGAGCGGAATGGCGCTGGGCCTTTTCGCCACCCTCATCGTGGGCACAATCTTCGCCCAGATAGCCGAGTTCGTTCCCGGACGCTTCGGCAATCTCCTGCTGGTGGTCGGCAAGACCGCCCAGCTCCTCACCGGCGCGGGCATAGGCTGCGGCACGGCCATGAAGCTTAAACAGACCGCGCCCCTCGTAACCATCAGCGCCGCCCTGTGCGGTCTTGTGGGCGCTTACGCCAAGGCTATTCTGGCCGGAACCTTCTTCGCCGGCGGAGCCTTTGCCGTCACTCCTCCCGGCGAGCCGCTGGGGGCCTTTGTGGGGGCCATAGCCGCCATCGGCATCGGACGGCTGGTCAGCGGCAAAACGGGCATAGACATTCTTCTGACCCCGGTGTGCTGCACCGTGGTCGGCAGCGCCGCCGGACTGCTGGTAGGGCCTTATATCTCCACCTTTATGGGCTGGCTGGGTCAGCTTGTGAACTGGGGCACCGAGCAGCAGCCCTTCATCATGGGCATCGTGGTATCCGTCCTCATGGGCATATTCCTGACCCTGCCCATAAGCTCCGCCGCCATAGGCGTGTCCCTCGGTCTCAGCGGCCTTGCCGCCGGAGCGGCCACGGTGGGCTGCTGCGCCAACATGATAGGCTTCGCCGTAGCCAGCTACCGTGAAAACAAGGTGGGCGGCCTCATCGCCCAGGGTCTGGGCACAAGTATGCTCCAGATACCCAACATTATCCGCCGTCCCCTCATTTGGCTGCCCGCCATAGTCAGCAGCGCCGTGCTGGGGCCGGTGTCCACAATGCTCTTCCGCATGGAGTCCAACGCCGTAGGCAGCGGCATGGGCACCGCCGGACTGGTGGGCCCCATCATGACCTGGACCACAATGGCCCCTAACGGCAACGCCGGCACGGTGCTGGGCGTGATTTTGGTGATGTATTTCGTCCTTCCCGCCGTTATCAGTCTGGCCGTCAGCGAGGGCATGAGAAAGGCCGGCTGGATACGCCCCGGCGACATGAAGCTCGACATATGAGAATAGGCGGCTTTGAGCTTAACAACAGGGCCGTTTTGGCCCCCATGGCCGGGGTGGCCGACCTGCCCTTCCGCATTGTCTGTCACAAAATGGGAGCCGGTCTGTCCTACACCGAAATGGTCAGCGCCAAGGCCCTCGGCTTCGACAACGCAAAGACCTTTCGCCTTATGGAAACCGAAAACCTGCCCACGGCGGTGCAGCTTTTCGGCAGCGAGCCGGAGACCGTGGCAAAAGCCGTGCCGCAGGCGGAGAAAATGGGCCTTTTCGTGGACTTGAACATGGGCTGCCCCGCCCCGAAGATAACGGGCAACGGCGAGGGCAGCGCCCTTATGCGGGATCCGGTTCTTGCCGGCGAGATAATAGCCGCCGCCGTGGAGGCC
This sequence comes from uncultured Clostridia bacterium, assembly GCA_947630975.1. Taxonomy (GTDB): domain Bacteria; phylum Bacillota; class Clostridia; order UMGS1883; family UMGS1883; genus JAFLUQ01. The sequence goes on along the minus strand of CANRJP010000084.1, from coordinate 10,827 downwards.
GCGTCGAAGCCCGTAACCGTGAAGATGAGGGCGGGTTGGGATCTCGAGCACGTAAACGCCCCGCTTTTGGCGGAAATCGCCCAGAAAAACGGAGCCGCCGCCGTCACCGTCCACGGCCGCACCCGTTCCCAGTTTTATTCCGGTATATCTGACAGAAGCGTCATAAGAGCCGTCCGTGAACGGATAACCATACCCCTCATCGCCAACGGCGACGTCTGCTCCGCCGCCGACGCCCTCTCCCTCATGGAGGAGACCGGGGCCGACGGAGTCATGGTGGGCCGGGGCGCCCAGGGCCGTCCGTGGATATTCGCCGAGATCGCCGCCGCCATGGAGGGGCGGGACGCTCCCGCGCCGACACAAAGGGAAAAGATGGACATCGCCCTTGAGCACATCGAATTAATAGTCAAATACAAGGGCGAACACATCGGCATACTCGAGGCCCGCAAGCACGCCGCCTGGTACATTCGCGGCGTAAAAGGGGCCGCGTCCCTCCGGGAGGAGATAAACCGGGCCGTTACCCTTGAAAAAATGCGTGAAATATTAAAAAAAGCTATTGACGAAGATTGACGTTTTTGGTATAATGGAAATGATAAAAAACGTGAAATATGATAAGGAAAGGAAGAAGAAGTATGGACGACAAAATTCTGTATGAAGGCCTGACTTACGACGATGTACTGCTCATTCCTCAAAAATCCGATGTGTACGGCAACGTTGACCTGACAACACAGCTCACAAAGAAGATACGCCTGAACGTGCCTCTCATGAGCGCGGCCATGGACACCGTCACCGAGTCCGCCATGGCTATTTCCATGGCCAGGGAGGGCGGCATCGGAATTATCCACAAGAACATGACTATTGAAGCGCAGGCAACAGAGGTGGACAAGGTAAAGCGCAGCGAGCACGGAGTTATTGTTGATCCCTTTTCCCTTTCTCCCGACAACACTCTGGCCGAGGCGGACGCCCTCTGTGCCAAGTACAAGATAAGCGGTGTGCCCATCACCGAGCGGGGCCGTCTTGTGGGCATACTCACCAACCGGGATCTCCGCTTTGAAACCGATTTCACAAAGAAGATAAGCGAGGTCATGACTAAGGATCACCTCATCACCGCCCCGGAGGGCACCACCCTTGAGGACGCCCAGCAGATACTGCGCCGCCACAAGATCGAAAAGCTCCCCATCGTGGACAAAAACGGTATGCTCAAGGGCCTTATCACTATTAAGGACATAAAGAAGGCCGTCCGCTATCCCAACAGCGCCCGCGACGAGAGCGGCCGCCTGTTGGCCGGAGCGGCCATCGGCATAACCAACGACATTCTTGACCGCGTCCGCGCTCTGGTAGACGCCAAGGTGGACGTGCTGGTGCTGGACAGCGCCCACGGCCACAGCCAGAACATAATGAACGCCATCGACAAGGTCAAGGCCGCGTTTCCCGATGTGCAGCTCATCGCGGGCAACATCGCCACCGCCGAGGCGGCGAAGGATCTCATCGAGCACGGCGTCGACGCGGTAAAAGTGGGCATCGGCCCCGGTTCAATCTGTACAACGAGAGTTGTAGCCGGTATCGGCGTGCCCCAGATAACCGCCGTCATGAACGCTTACAGCGTGGCAAAGGATTACGGCGTGCCCGTTATCGCCGACGGCGGCGTCAAGTACAGCGGCGACCTGCCAAAGGCCATCGCCGCCGGAGCCGACGTGATAATGCTCGGCTCCCTGCTGGCGGGCTGTGAGGAAAGCCCCGGACGCACCGAGATATATCAGGGCCGTCAGTTCAAGGTTTATCGCGGCATGGGCAGCATAGCCGCCATGGAGAGCGGCAGCAAGGACCGCTATTTCCAGACCGGCAGCCAAAAGCTGGTGCCCGAGGGCGTGGAAGGCCGCGTACCCTATAAGGGACATTTGAGCGAGACCGTGTTCCAGCTCCTCGGCGGACTGAAAAGCGGTATGGGCTACTGCGGCACCGCCACCATTCCTGAGCTTAAGGAGAGGGGACGCTTCGTCCGCATAACCGGCGCGGGATTGAAGGAGAGCCACCCCCACGACGTACATATCACAAAAGAGGCGCCCAATTACAGCGCCAACGTATAAAAAAGGGGCCGCGAGTGCGGCCCCTTTTAAAAAGCAATTTGTTTGACTGTGCCCCTACTTTTCGTCGCAATATTCTGTCCAAGCCTCGATCAGGTCATTGAGCATATCCAGCTCCTCGCCTTGCAGTCTGTCCAGCAGGGCGCTTTCCAGCTCCGCTATCCGCTCAAAGGCAGTCTTTCTGTTTTCGGGCATTTTTATCCGTCCTTTCGTCGCAGTAATATTTTCGACCCGACAAATAAAAAGTGCGCAGCCGAAGCCGCGCACCGAAAAATGCCAAGCCTCGTTTTTTACTGCAACATAAAATACGAACCCATAACACACGTTAGCAGCAGCACCGCACATTATAGGGCTTTGCATTTTTACCAATGGGTAAAAAACGCGCGGTATTTAAGACTGCTGCCGAAAATTTCGCACACAAAAGGCAGTCCTCAAGTAAACACTGATTAAATACAGTGCGGCGATTGGCGAGACATAATTTTCTCGAGACAAGGAAAAAAGCGCAGAAATACTTGATGTATTTCGAGCATTTTTGACGCCGTATCGGGGAAATTTGGCCGTCAAGCGTCGTACTGAGCCTCAAGCGTTATTTAATCAGAGTTTACTCTAGGGGCGGAAAGGTGCCGGGCGTCTCTCATACGGAGGTCCGAATGAGATGGCCGCTCAAGGTTGTATTTTATGTTGCATAATCATAATAACACAAAATATGTAAAAAGTAAAGAGTTTTTATTGAATTTTGCCGCGGATATTTTCGACATTTTATACTAATCCCTGATAAAAACATCACATAGATTTTCGAGGATGATTTGTGCAGGACGAGGCGGACGACGCAGACGGGCTGTCGCCCGTCAAGGAGGACAACAATGTCCTGCGCAAATCACACCGAAAAGATTTGGTGCTTTTTATCAGGGATTAGTATTACGACAAATTTTTTGTCCGTGCCGTTCCGCCGTTTTATTGTTACTGCATAATAAACTCTCATATTTATGATTTTAAGGATTAGTATCAAACACACTTTAGGTACCTTGACAGAACGTAGCGTTTGTGGTATAATATCTTTGTGAATTTGCTTCGCAAAAATGCCCTTGCAAGCAAGCATTTTTGCTCATGGTATAACAGAGGTATAAGAAAGGGTGATATTCAATGAAGGATTGCGGACACGGCGGGTGTCACGGTAATACGGCGGAACGTTACGCCGCCGCGGATATAAACGAAAAGCTTATGTTCAACATCAGGGGGCTGGGGCACACTTTGCGCTTCACCCACGAGTGCAAGGGCAGCCAGCAAAGAATTATATCCATACTGAACGGCGAGGGCGCCATGACCCAGCGGGACTTAACCGTCCGACTGGACATTCAGCCCGGCTCGGTCAGCGAGGTCATATCAAAGCTTGAAAACGCCGGACTCATCTTTCGGGAGCAGAGCTCCGACGACCGGCGGACGGCCTATATAAGCCTGACCGACGAAGGGCGCACACAGGCCGAGGAGGCCATGGAACACAAAAAGAAGCGGCGGGAGGAGATGTTCGCCTGCCTGACCGATGAAGAAAAGCAGACTCTCCTGGCGCTGCTTGAAAAATTACATTCCGACTGGAAACAAAAGTACCGCGACGCCGGCGGGCGGCGGTGCTCCCGGGAAAATCGGGACGAAAGCAAGCCCTCCGACGGGAACGAGCGGTGATACCGTACTGTTTTTAAACGCAAAAGATTTGTTAAGCGCAAAAAAATTTCCAAACCCCTTGCTATTTTCCGTGTTTTGTATTATAATAAGGTCTTGAGAAAGGACGTGTTTTCATGGCATATCAGGCGCTGTACCGCAAGTGGCGGCCTTTGATTTTTGACGACGTGGTAGGCCAGAGGCACGTCACGGAAACCATTAAAAACGAGGTAAAGAACGGCAACGCCGGTCACGCTTTCCTGTTCTGCGGCTCGAGGGGCACGGGCAAGACCACCACCGCCCGAATATTCAGCCGGGCAATAAACTGCGAAAATCCGCAAAACGGCAATCCCTGCAACAAATGCCCCACCTGTCTGGGAATACTGAACGGCAGCATCATGGACATAACCGAAATCGACGCCGCCAGCAACAGCGGCGTGGACAACATCCGCTCGCTGCGTGAGGAGGCGGGCTACACCGCCGCCGTGACAAAATACAAGGTCTACATCATCGACGAGGTTCACGCCCTTTCCGACGGGGCGTTCAACGCCCTGCTTAAGCTCCTCGAGGAGCCGCCGGAGCACGTGAAGTTTGTGCTGGCTACCACCGAAGCGCACAAAATCAGAGACACCATCAGCTCACGGTGCCAGCGCTTCGACTTCAAGCGCATCACCGCCGAGGATATTTATGACCGGCTGGAATATATCTGCAACGCCGAGGGTATCGACGCCGAGGAGCGGGCGCTGAGAATGATCGCCTCCGCCGCCGACGGCTCCCTCCGCGACGCTCTGTCCTGCCTTGACCCCTGCGTGGCCGCGGGGAAGGTAGTAAGCACGGACTTTGTTGCCGACTTTTTGGGCCGTGCCCAAGGCGACAGCGTGCTGGCCCTGTGCCGGGCCATAGCCGGAGAAAGCTCCGCCGCCGCCGTCGACGCCATAGAGGCCGTCACCGCCCGGGGACGGGCGCTGGCGCCTTTTATGGAGACGGTCATAAAGGCTCTGCGCGATATGCTCGTCCTGCGCTCCACCGGTAAGATGAACAGCGATTTTTCTCCCGAGGAGCAGGAGGAGCTGAAGCGCGTCGCGGCGGGCATTTCGGTGGAAAAGCTGCTCTACTCCATCAAGATTCTGTCCGAGGCGCTGTCCACGGCCAAATACACCTCCATTCCGGCGGTGGTGTTCCAGTCGGCGGCCATAAAGCTCTGCATACCTCACAACGACGGGAGCTATGACGCTCTTTTGGCCCGAATAGGCGAGCTGGAAAGGAAAATTGCCGACGGCGCTGTAACCGTGGCTCCGAAAGCCGCCCCCGCGCCGGAAAAGCCACCCGTGGAAACACCGGAGGAGGAGCTGCCCCTTGAGCCGGAAAAGGAGATATACGCCCCCCAAAGCGAATTTGTAGAAAAGGTGCGAGACAAGTGGCCCGAAATAATGCGGAACATTTTTGACGATTTCAAGCTCCAGCTTTTCACCTATCTGGAGTCCTGCTCCCTCCGGGAGTACAGGGGCAAGCTGGCCGTGACGCTGTCGGACGAGACGTTTCCCGTTTACCGGGACGAGGTCAAGGGCAATCTGGACTATTTGAGGGGGCTTATCAAAAAATTCTGCGGGCTGGACTGCGGCGTGACCGTGAAGTGCGACTCGGATTTCAGCAAAAACGGGCCGACGCAGGTGAAGGATCCCCTTGACGATTTGATAAATTTACCCATAACCGAAATAGAAAAATAAACTGTGAAAGGATATGATATTATGGCAAGAGGCGGCTTTCCCAGAGGAATGAACATGGGCGGCAACATGAACAACATGATACGTCAGGCCCAGAAGATGCAGGAGGAAATGGCCAAGGCCCAGGAGGCTCTTGAACAGCAGGAGCTGGAGGCCAGCGTGGGCGGCGGAGCCGTCAGCGTAAAGGTCAACGGCAAGAAGGAGGTTATCTCCATCACCATCAGCCCCGACGCGGTGGATCCCGATGACGTGGAGATGCTTCAGGATCTGCTTGTCACCGCCGTGAACGAGGCGCTCCGCAAGGCCGAGGACGCGGCGGCCAGCTCCATGAGCAGAATAACCGGCGGCCTCAACATTCCGGGAATGTTCTGATATGGCGTCCGCATATCCGCCGTCCCTGACGGCACTTATCGAAGAATTTGAAAAAATGCCCGGCATAGGCCACAAAAGCGCCGTGCGGCTGGCCTTTCACATGATGAACGTGCCGGAGGAAAAGGCCCGCCATTTTGCCGAGGCCATTCTCAGCGCCCGGGGCAACGTAAGGCTTTGCGGCCTGTGTCAGAACCTGACGGACGAGGAGATCTGCCCCATATGCTCCGACCCGCGCCGGGATCGGAGCCTGATTTGCGTGGTGGAAAGCCCCAAGGATCTGGCCGCCATGGAAAAAACCCGCGAGTATCACGGGCTGTACCACGTGCTGCACGGGGCACTGTCCCCCATCGACGGCGTGGGGCCGGAGGATCTGAAGATAAAGGAGCTCATGTCACGGCTGGGGGCGGAGGTCGCCGAGGTGATAATGGCCACCAATCCCACCGTGGAGGGCGAGGCCACGGCCATGTACCTGTCCCGTCTGATTAAGCCCATGGGCATAAAAACCACCCGCATAGCCCACGGGATACCCGTGGGCGGCGACATAGAATTCGCCGACGAGATGACCCTGACCCGAGCCATGGAGGGGCGAAGGGAAATATAAGGCAATACCGCACAAAGACCGCTAAGGAGCTTTGCGCCCATCTTGCTTGCATCTTTTCCGACGTATCTTACGAAAACTCCTTGAAATACGACAGGTATCCCATGGTCGTTTTCGTAATTCCGTCAAAAAATCTGCGGCGCAATATGGGCACAATCTCTGTGCGGTATTGCCATGATTTTACAATAAAAAGGAGTCCTGAAAAATGTCCTATCCAATGCCGCTTACCGAGGGAGCGCTGGTGCTCGAGGGCGGCGGAATGCGCGGAGCCTTCACCACCGGTGTGCTGGATTATCTGCTGAAAAAAAATATTGTGTTTGACCGGGTATACGGCGTTTCGGCGGGAGCCTGCCACGCGTGCAGCTACCTTTCTCTTCAGCCGGGGCGGGCCTTCAGGGTCGTGGCGGACTACGTCAACGACCCAAGGTATATGAGCTTTTTCAATCTGCTCAAGGGCGAGGATATGTTCCCGGCGGAGTTTGTGTACCACACAATTCCCGACGGGCTGGATCCCTTCGACTACAAGACGGTCAACCAATACCCCGGTGAATTTTACGTTGTCGTCACCGACTGCCGCACCGGCGGGCCGGTGTATATGCGGGTAAAGGACTTCCGCAGGGACATAGACATGGTGCGGGCCTCGGCCTCGCTGCCCCTGTTGAGCCACATGGTGAAGCTGGGCGGCGGCGAGTATCTGGACGGCGGCATGAGCGACTCCATTCCCGTGAAAAAAGCTTTGGCCGACGGGGCGAAAAAGTGCGTCGCCGTCCTGACCCGCGACGGCGGCTACGTCAAGGAGCCCAGCGGAACCTACCGGCTGGCGAGGGTAATGACTCCCCGGCACCAAAAGCTGGCAGACGCCATGAAGCGCCGCCACATCATGTACAACGACACGGTGGAATTTATCAAAAAGGCCGAGGCGGAGGGAAAAATTTTCGTTTTCCGTCCCGAGAAGGAGCGGCTGGACGTGACCCGTCTGGAAAAGGACCGCTCCAAGCTGGAACGGCTCCGCGACCACGGCTACGAAACGGCGGCGGCCAACTGGGACCGCTTTACCGAATACATGAACAGTTAAAGGAAGATAGACATGAAAATAACACCCGTAAAAGGCGCCAACGACTACCTGCCCTCACAGGTGAGGGTCAGGGACAGCGTGCAGAACAAAATTCTCGAGGTTTACCGGGCGGCGGGCTTCGAGCGGATAACCACCCCCATAATGGAGGACATGGAAAATCTGGACAAGAGCGACGGCGGCGAGAACCTTAACCTGATTTTCAAGATACTCAAGCGGGGCGAAAAGCTGGACAAGGCTCTGGCCGAGGGCGGTGAGCTCTGCGACTTCGGCCTCCGCTACGACCTGACCCTGCCCCTGACCCGGTATTACGCCAACAACCGTGCCAAGCTGATGAACCCCTTCAAGGTCATACAGACCGACCGGGTCTACCGGGCGGAACGCCCGCAGAAGGGGCGGCTCCGCGAGTTCGTCCAGTGCGACATCGACATAATCGGCACCGAAAGCCGCACCGCCGAGCTGGAGCTGATCCTCACCACCGTCAAGGCCCTCAAGGCCGTGGGTATCAACAATTTCACCGTCAAAATCAACGACCGGCGGCTGCTGCGCGGTACATTGCTGAACCTCGGCTTTGCGGAAGAGACTTTGGACAGCGTGTGCATAATCTTCGACAAGCTGGACAAGATCGGCCCCGAGGGCATCGCCGCCGAAATGCTGGAGAAAGGTCTGCCCGCCTCCGCAGTGGAGGGGCTTACCGAACTGCTCCGAAACGGCGCGGACTTTGAGACCCTGCGGGAGCAGTCCCCCTGCCAGGCGGCGGAGGATCTGGCCTTTATTATGGACGGCATACGGGCCGTGGGCGGGGCGAATATACGGTTCGACATCAGTCTTGTCCGGGGTCAGGGCTACTACACCTCAACCGTGTTCGAGGTAGTGAGCTCCGACTTCCGGGGCGCCATCGCCGGCGGGGGCCGCTACGACAGCCTCATCGGCAAGTTCATCGGCGAAGATGTGCCCGCCGTGGGCTTTTCCATCGGCTTCGAGCGCATCTGCGCCATTCTGGAGGAGAAGGGCGCTCCGGCGGCCGAGCTCAGACCCAGACTGGCCGTAATATACGACAGGGAGCGCTTCGCCGAGGCTCAGGCCTACGCCGAGGAAAAACGGATAAAATACGACACCGCCCTATTTGAGCGGCCAAAGAAGCTGAACAAGCTGCTGTCCCGGCTGGAGGAGCAGGGCTACGACGCTTTTTACACCGTGGGCTGGGAGGAGACCGAGCCTCGGGCGCTTGGCGGAAAGGACTGAGCTACTTTATTTTATCGCGGGAAATCGGGACAATCTTATCTTGCGCTTGACAGTCAAGACTGCCGGTTCAGCCGGCGGTCTTAACTTTATTAATTCGTAACTCGCACGCCCCAACAAAATTTAAAAACATAAATATGCGAGTTTTGGCTTTGTCATTGATACCAAGGTATGTAACTGGCACACGATTAAGGCTTCCCCTCGAGGGGAAGCTGTCGGCGAAGCCGACTGATGAGGTGTAGGACGCGAAGCGTCCGTTGTAAAACACACTCGGTAAAACTGACGCCGCCTACGGCGGCTACACCTCATCCGGCACTTCGTGCCACCTTCTCCTCAAGGAGAAGGCTTTTTCCTTGTCATTGTTACTTAATGCTGTTCACCGTCAGACTATGTCTGTCCCCTCGAAGGGGAAGGTTTTATTAGACGCTTGTAATTGGGATTAGTATAAGAACCCCCAACAAAATTTAAGAAAATATTAATAAATTTAACCCTTTACAAACATTGACAAATAGAGTATAATTAGAAATAGACTTTCACATTTAAAAAGAAGGGCAGGCGAGGCACAGTGAAAAGGTTTGGGAAGCGCGGGGCCGCGAAACCGACCGCCGATATACAGGCGGAGGAAACGACCGCGGAAAACGCTCCCGCGAGCGGCGAGACAAACTCGGAAGCGCCGTTGGAAAACGGAGCGCCCGAGGCGGAAAACGGCGGCGGGACAGCTCTCGAGGAGACACCTCTCACGCCGGAACAGGAAAAGTCCGCAAAAAAATACAGAAGGAAAAAGAAAATCAAAAAATGGGTAAAACGTGTTATCGGCATTATCCTGCTGCTGGCGTTGATAGCGGGCATCGTCTGGTTCATAAGGTTCAAAAGGAGCCGCACCGAAACGGACGCCCAGGTACAAACCACCTCCGTCGTCACCAGAGGCAGCTTTGACAGCCGCGTCACCGGCTCCGGCACGGTCAAGCCCATAGAATCATACACCCTCACCAGCCTTATCGAGGGAAAGATACTTTCCAGCCCTCACGACCAGGGCGAACAGGTGGAGGAGGGCGACATACTCTACCACTTTGACGACACCGAGGCCCAGACCCGCATACAGAAGGCCCAGTCCGCCCTGCGGAGCGCCCAGAAGGCCGCCGAAAAGGCCGAAAGAGACTCCGCCAAGGCCGTGGAGGACGCCGCCAAGGCCGTTGAAACGGCCCAGCGCTCCGTGGAAAAGGCCGAAAAGGCCGTGAACGACGCTCAGAAGAGCATAGACGAGACCCGTAAAAAAATGGACAAGCTCACCGTTACGGCTCCCGTTTCCGGCATGGTGGACGGGCTGACCGCCACGGCGGGCGACACCGTCAGCGGCTCCCTCTGCAAGATAGTCGACTACTCCAGCCTGACAACCACGGTTTCGTTCAACAGTCTCCAGATACAGAACATCAGCGTGGGCGACAGGGTCAGCGTGGGAATTTCCAGCCTTATGTCCACGGTGGGCGGCTCCGTCGACAGAAAATACACCGCTCCCCACGCCGCCGGAGACGGCACCATAATGTATTCGGTCAAGATTAAGATAGACGAGGGCACGCGGCTGGCCGCCGGAACTACCGTGTCGGTCACGGTACATACAGCCTCCGGCGACATAGAGTGCCCCACCTTCGGCACCGTTTCATACGCCGAGCCAAAGGACGTCGCTCTGGCAGAGGGCGGCGAGATAGTCGAGCTTTTGGCCGAGAACGGCAACGCCGTCCAAGAGGGCGAAATCATAGCCCGGCTCCGCAGCGAGGAGCTGGAAAAGGAGCTTGAGACGGCGGAACAGAGCTATCGGGACGCGCTGGCCGCCCTCGACGACGAGAAAAACACCCTTCAGGACCGGCGGGAGGATTACAGCGAAGCCCTGACCGAACGGGAGTCGGACAACGACGCCGTCAAGGAGGCCCAGACCGATCTGGAAAACGCCATAAAGGCCGCCGAGGACTACACCATCAAATCCCCCGTCACCGGCGTAATTTTGGAAAAGCACTACAAGGCCGGGGACACCTACGGCAGCGACAGCACCGACAAGACCCTTATGGTCGTGGCCGATATGACGTC
>CANRJP010000083.1 GCA_947630975.1 uncultured Clostridia bacterium | reverse complement strand
TCGAAACAAGCGATACCGAGCTTGTGACGACGCCGTTCTGCACGATTTTTTCGACCGGCCCCCGTGCCTCCAGATTACATAGCGAGTTTTTTTACAGCCCATCACAAAATATGCAAATGACAAATTATCTCAGCCATTCGGCGATTATGTCACGTGCCACGGGAGCGCAGGACGAGCCGCCGCTGCCGCCGCTGTACTCCTGAATTACGGCCACGGCTATCTGGGGGTCGTCCTTGGGAGCGAAGCCCACGAACCATGCGTGATCCTTGCCCTCACGCTCATTTTGGGCGGTGCCCGTCTTGCCGCAAACCTCCACGCCGCGTATGCGGGCGTTGGTGCCGGTGCCGCTCTCCACACAGTCCAGCATATAATCGGCCACTTTTTCGGCGGTTTCCTCCGGAACAGCAGTGGCGAGGGCTTCGGGAGCCGTTTCGTAAACGGTGACGCCGTTGGGCGAAACGGCGCTCTTGACAAGATAGGGTTTCATCATCACTCCGCCGTTGGCTATCGTTCCGGCCACCAGAGCCATATTCAGGGGCGTCGTCATGAGCTTGCCCTGACCTATGCCCACCGAGGCAAGGTCGGTCTTGCCCATATTGCCGCCGTAGGGCCATGCGGAGGCGGAGGTATCGATGTCAAAGTCAATTTTCTTTGTTATCATGAAGCGTTCGGCGGCATTTTTCAGCCGAGAGGCTCCCAGCTCGACGCCAAGCTGTGAAAACAAAACATTGCTGGAAAACTTAAATCCCCGAGCCAAAGTGAGCTCGCCGTACTCCTTGCCGCCGGCGTTGCGGAAAATGCGTCCGTCGATGCGCACGGAGCCGCCGTCGTCTACGGTATAGTCCTCCATTCCGCTCTCAATGGCCTCGGCGGCAACGGCGATCTTGAAGGTGGAGCCCGGCGGGTATAATCCCTTGGTGGCACGGGCCAAAAACGGACTGTCCTCATCAAGGGTAAGGTCGGACCAATTTGTCGTCAGCGCGTCCTCGTTGGGGTCAAAGGACGGATTGGAAAACAGGCAGAGCACCTCGCCGGTCTTGGGATTAAGGGCCACGACCGCTCCGCTGCGGCCTTTCATGTCGGCCTTGGCGGTTTCCATAAGGCCGTGATCGAGAGTGGTGACAAGATCGCAGCCCTTTCTCATTTGAGTACCGTCCATGCCGTACTGGATTATCTCGGCTATGGTCTCCGTTTTGAGCAAATAATCGTTGTAGGCCAGCTCCAAATTGGTCTTGCCGTAGCTGCGGGTGTTATAGCCGATAACGTGGGCGTAAAGAGAGCCGTAGGGATAAACGCGTTTCTGCCCGCCGTCCTCCAATTCGCTGTAAGCAAGACGGGTGCCGCTTCGGTCGAAAATCGTTCCCCGCAGGACGCTGTCCTCCCGCTCCCACAGGCGGCGGTTATAGTTAGAGGTTTTGATGCCGTCGGCACGGAACAGGGAAAACCAGGTGAGGTACACAAAAATGCTGAGAAAAAGCACGCACATTATAACCAGAACGGTCACTATTTTTCTATTGTATTTCATCGGTAAGTTCCTCCTTCATGCCGCTGATGGCCTGAAGTATGCCGCAGGCCGCGAAGGTGGTTAGCATACTGCTGCCGCCGTAGCTGACGAAGGGCAGCGTTATTCCCGTCAGGGGAATGAGCTTTATCACTCCGCCGATGATTATGAAAGTCTGGAGCCCCAAAATAAAGCTTATGCCGAAGGCCACGGCCTTGTTGTAGGCGTTTGTACAGGAGAGGGCTATCTTAAAGCCCCGGTACACAAGGACGAAATAGAGCATTAGAATAGCTAAGCCGCCCACGACGCCCATTTCCTCACAGATCGCGGAGAAAATAAAGTCCGAATGCACCTCGGGAATGAAGTACACGCTTCCCGCGCCGATGCCCCGGCCCGCCATGCCGCCCTCCCCGATGGCGAAGAGGGACTGTGTTATCTGATAGCCCTTGCCCGAAGCGTCGGCAAAGGGGTCGAGCCAGGTGTCAACCCTGACCTTGATGTGGCTGACCTTCGTGGCTCCGATAACGGCCACGGCCGCCGCCGCAAGGCCGTTGAGCAGCAGATAAAACCGGCTTGCGCCGTAGACATAGAGGAAAAAGAAGTATGTCGCGAAGAACAGCAGGGTTATGCCCCACTCACGCTGGAGCAGAAGGAAGGCCGCGCTTATTACGGTAACGGCCGAGGCCGAAAGGAGCCGCAGCATTTTGGGCTTGATTTTTATTTTGGCCTCAAGGCCCTCGGGCATGGGCGCGGTAAAAATCACCGCAAGGCTGAGGACAAAAAGTATCCTGATTACCTCGCTGGGCTGGACGGATACCCCGCCCACGTCTATCCAGTTTTTAGCCCCGTGGGAGGTCTTGCCGAAAATCTGGGTGGCAATGAACAGCAGCAGGCCAAGGCCCAGATATAAAGGCAGCAGCTTTATCAGCCAGCGGCTCATGAAGCGGTAGCCCAGCATAACGGCAAAGTAACAGGCGGTGCCTATAAGGAACCACTTGAGCTGACGGATTCCGTACTCCGGCTTTATGCGGGTCTGCATAATGCAGCCCACGCTGCCCAGCACCGAAATAATGAGGAACAGATACGGGTCGCCAAGCTCCGCCACATAGACCACCACATAGCTGACTATGCTGACGATGCACAGCACTCCGGTGAGAATGACGGCCTCCAGGTTTATTCCTCCGTACTGAATAGAGATGAGGGCCGCCCCCAGCAGATTGAGGAGGATTATATATATCAGGGGCTTTATGTTTGAGGTTTCGCTCGTCATGGCTCACCCCTCCGTTTTCGGCATGACAAAGATAAAATTCAGCCTGCCGACAGATATTTTGTCTCCGTCCATCAGCTCGACGGCCTCGTCGGTGAGCTCGTCGCCGTTGAGGTAGGTGCCGTTGGTGCTGCCGAGATCCTCGATAAAATAGCTGCCGTCGGACTTATATATCCGGCAGTGACGGACGCTCAGGTACTTGTCCGGCAGACGCAGGGTGCATTTATTTCCCCGGCCTATGACCTCGTCGTCCTCCAGCTCATAGCTCTCGTCCATGTTGAAATCCAGATCGCGGCGCAGATTTATGAGCTTAAGATAGGCCTCGGCCATACTGCCGCTCTTTTTCCGGTTCATGGCCCGTATATCAAGGAATATCATGCGGATTATGGCATAGATGAACAGGTAGATTATTATCACGAAAATATAAGTGAGTATCCGTGAAAATATGTCGCCCATAGATTCCCCTCCCGTGTTTTTATATCATACTAATACCTATTTAAAAGCATCAACCGAGGGGCGAGGATTTTTTGTGCCAGACAAGGAAGAGGCCGCAGGCAATACTCTATGTATTGGCAAGGCCGATGACGCTGTATGGCGCAAAAAAGACCGCTCCGAATTGATGGTTTTAATTAGGGATTAGTATAAGATCATGTACCGACAAAAGCCCATGGCTGCCTTGAGCCGAAAGCACGGCCCGCCGAATGGCTCCGGCCATGACCCGCGCCGCCAGAGTTCCGCAAAGGTCAACGCTGCTCTTTACATCGCCAACGCTCATCGCGTAGACCGTATCTCCGTCCATGGTGGTATGAACCGGCCTTATGGACCGGGAAAGGCCGTCCTGTGCCATCTGGGCGATCTTTGTCATTTCGGCCTTGGTGAATTTTCCGTTGATGACAACGGCGCCGATGGTGGTGTTGCCCGCCGGTATCTCCGCCATTTCGTACAGAGTCTTTTCGCTGTCACGGAACGTCCTTTTATCCGCGTTCAGCAGACCGGCGACAATGCTCCCGTCCTCGTTCAGCACATCGCCGAAGGCGTTGACCGCCGCAACGGCCCCAACCTTGAGCTTCCCAAGCTGAAGGGCGTACAGGCCCAGTCCGGACTTCATGGCGAAATCCGGGCCAAGGAGCTTGCCCACGGTGGCGCCTGCTCCGGCGCCGTAATTACCGGAGCGGGGAACATTCAGCTCGGCGTTTTCGCAGGCCTTTTTCGCCATTTCCTTATCGGGACGCACCTTATGACTGCCTATCCCCAGATCGAAAATACAGGACTGGCAGACCAGCGGCACCACAGCCGGGCCAACGCTGAGACCCACGCCTTTGCTTTCAAGGTACTCCATCACTCCTCCGGCGGCGTCAAGGCCGTAGGCGCTGCCCCCGCTGAGGAGCACGGCGTGTACGGCGGAGCAGGTGGCCTGATGGCTCAAAAGCTCGGTCTCACGGCTGGCGGGGCCACCGCCCCGGACATCAACGCCGGCAGGCGCTCCCCGCTCGCATATAATTACGGTGCAGCCGGTGGCCGCCTCGGCATCCTCCGCCGACCCGATTTTTACGTTTTCTATCTCGTTGATGTTTATCTCATGCATCGGCGGGTCCCTTCTTCTTCATATAAGCCTTGACGGCCTTGCACACCGCCACGGAAATGACCGTGGCCACAAGGGCCTCGGGTATGCCGTTGACGAGGACGGTGCTGCGGAGGATAAGGCTGAAGGCCTTGCCCGCCGCCTGGGAATAGGCGTCGCCAAAGACAAGGCCGATGAGGCCCATAACCAGCACGGTGTTGGTGACGGAGCCCATAAAGGCCCCCACGCCCATGGACACCATCTCGTTTTTACTTATCTTCTTTATCAGCGCGTAGACGTAATAGGCCACAATGCCCACAAGTATGCGGGGCACAAAGGCTATTACCAGCGCCCAAAGGCTGCCCCGTCCCAGACCGGGTACGGGAACGAGGGGCGAAAAGGCAAAGGACGAAACGTTGGGCGCCATAGTCGCCTTTAAAAAGCTTATCAGTCCGAACACGCCGCCCAGAGCCGCGCCGAATTTCGGGCCGAGAATTATGGCTCCCACTATTACCGGTATATGGATGGTGGTGGCGTTGATGACCCCAATGGGTATCATGCCCAGCGGCGTCACGCTCAATATGCCTATTATTGCCACAAACATGGCAAAAAGCACCATTGTACGCACATCATACTTCTTTTTCATGAGATCAGATCCTTTATCTGTATTTTATTACGGTGAATGAAAACGGCTTAAGAGTGTATTCCGCCCCGTCAAAGGTCTCCGTCACGGGCACGACCTGGAATTTCTCTTCCATTGTGTTCTTTTTTTCCATAATCTCCTTGGGGTGACGGCCCTCGGCGGTGAGGTATTCGGCCGTGCCGCCCTGACAGCCGAAGTGTACGGTTCGGGGCTGATGGCTGTTGTTCACCAGCTTGACAATAACCTCGTCCCCCTTAACACCGGCGCTGACATAGAGGTTTTCGCCGTGGGTGCAGGAAAATTCCACCGTATGCTCCGGCAGGTTGTTGCCGAACATCTTCTGCACATAATACGAGGGCGTGAGCATGAGCTCGTGGTTATTGAAGAATATCATGTCCGGCGTCCACTGGGTAAAATGCTCTCTGGCGAACAGGGGCGCGTAGCTCGCCAGCCGCACCACGTCGGCGTTGCGTTCGAAGCCGATCATCGTTGCCGC
The DNA here is from genome assembly GCA_947630975.1 of uncultured Clostridia bacterium. Classification (GTDB taxonomy): domain Bacteria; phylum Bacillota; class Clostridia; order UMGS1883; family UMGS1883; genus JAFLUQ01. The sequence continues at coordinate 8,515 of CANRJP010000083.1, read as the reverse complement.
CTCGGCCAGAGCCGCCTCGAGGTTATTTGGCCGGGGCTGACCGTGACCCACGTGACAGGCGTACTCGCCGGCGAAGATCTTGGGGCCGTTCCTGTCGTAATCGTCATAGCGGTGAGTGTTGGCGAACATCCAGTTGGAGGGCACATAGTAGTGTTCGTCCACGGCGTAGGCAAAGCCCGGGCCCTTTTCGTCCAGCCAGTTCCACGCGGCCTCGAAGTCCTTACCGGCGCAGGCCGGGCCGGAGGACGTGATGAGCAGTATCTCCGGATGCTTTTCTGAAATCACCTTTTGGAAGGCCTCGAACCGCCGGAAGTATTCCTCGCCCCACTGTTCGTTGCCTATGGCAAGATACTTCAGGCCGAAGGGAGCGGGATGGCCCATTTCCGCCCGCTTCGCTCCCCATTGGGTGTCGGCGGAGCCGTTGGCGAACTCGATCAGATCAAGTGCGTCCTGAATATATTCGTCCAGTTCATTCACCGGCACAAGCTCCTCACACTGGAACTGACAGCCCATGCCGCAGTTCAGCACGGGAAGAGGCTGACAGCCGATGTCCTCGCAAAGCAGAAAATACTCGTAAAAGCCCAGACCGTAGCTCTGATAGTAGTTGGTGGCGGTCACTCCGACGCCCCCCTCCTGCCAGCGGTTCCAGTTGATTTTTCGAGTCTCAACGGGGCCGACAGTATCCTTCCAGCGATAGCGGTTCGCAAGGCCGTTGCCCTCAACGATACAGCCGCCGGGGAAGCGCATGAAGCCGGGCTTTATGTCCTTAAGGGCACGGACAAGATCGGGACGCAAGCCGTTTTCACGGCCGTTATATGTTTTCCTTGGAAAGAGCGAGCACATATCAAGGTCTATCTCCCCATCCTCGGAGAGGGTTATTCTCGGCTCGGCGTCGTATACCGTTTTAGAGGCCTTTATCACAGTCTCCCGCTTTTCCCACTTTTCGGGGACGCCGTCGAATTCGGCGCGGGCGACCGTCTCTCCGCCGCTCACAAGGCTGAAAACCACCTTACCGCCGTAGCTGCCGCGGGAATAGAAGGTAAATCTGTATTCCTCCCCTTCTTCCAGATAGCAGCCCTCATAAGCCCTGTTGGCCAAACCGCCCCCGGCCTTGGCCATGACGCGGACATAGCCGGGGTTTACCCCGTTCATGGGATCGGTTTTACGTGCCAGCAGCTCACAGTCGCCTACGGCCTTCCAGCCGGTGAGGGGCGACTTGTACGCGTCCACCTTGCTGGGAAAATAGTCGAAGGAACGGTTCTCCAGCAGTTCGGCGTAAAGTCCGCCGTCGGCGGCGTAGTTTATGTCCTCGAAGAACAGGCCTATCATGTCGGGGTTGACCTTGGCCTTAACCTTGTTTTTGTTTACCTTGAGATACATCTAATTCATCCTTTTCTTTAAATTTTATGGCTTCTCCCGTTTGGGAGTTCACATAGTCGATGCTTTCATACTCAACGGTGTCCGTGGGGAGCCTTCTGTGGCGGAGCTTTTTGCTTATGGCTTCGGAAATAAGCTCATAGATCACCGCGAAGAGCGGCACGCCGCAGAGCAGACCCCAAAAGCCGAATAGGCCGCCGAACACCAAAATTGCGAACATTACCCAGAAGCTGGACAGTCCGATGGAACTGCTGAGTATCTTTGGGCCGAGAATGTTGCCGTCCACCTGCTGGAGCACGATGATTATTATAATGAAATACAGGCATTTAAGAGGACTGGACAGGAGTATGATAATGGCGCAGGGGATTGCGCCGATAAAGGGGCCGAAGAAGGGAATGATGTTGGTTACGCCCACAACAAAGCTGACAAGCACCGCATAGGGAATACGAAAGACCGTCAGCAAGATAAAGCAGAGAATGCCGATAACTATCGAGTCGATTATCTTGCCGATAAAGAAGCCGCCGAACTTCTGGTGCGCCGAGCGTACCACGCCGATTATTCCGTTGGCGGTGTGAGCCGGAAAAACCGCGTAAACCATTTTTTTTGTCTGGGCGGTGAAAAGCTCCTTGGAGCTCATGACATAAATCGAAACTATCAGGCCGATGGCAAAGTGGAACACCGTTGAAACGGCGCTTATGACCCCGCTGGAAAGGTTCGATACCAACGTTCCGGTGTCGGGTATCATATCCATGAGATTGGTAAGGCTGCTCATCAGGGTAGTGAAGTCGCTGTACAAATTCTTTATTTGTGAAATTATGCTCTTGCGAAACTCGGGATTATCCTGAAGTATATCCATTACCCAGCGTATCAGCCGGTTCACCTGAGTGGTGGTGTTGGTGATTATTCCCTCGACGCTGGACGCCAGCTCGGGCACCACCAGCATTACCAACGCGGACAGCAGCGTCAGGGTAAGGCCCCAGGTCACAAGGACACAGACCATGCGTATCACGCGCCGACCGTGCTCCGAAGGTTTTTTGAATATTTTATAGGCGATATTTTCAAAGAGCTTAAGGCAGGGGATCAGCACATAGGCAAAGGCAAGCCCGTACAGTATGGGCCGCAGACAGTCCAGCAGCTTCATGACGCCCACCGTGAGTATGGGTATTCTGTTCAGCACCTGATAGGCCAGAATGCTCAAAACCACCACGCCGAAAAGGGTCAGGCCCAGCTTCAGATACTTCTGGTCGTCGTCGTTCCATTTAAATTTCAAGTTAATTCCCCCTCATACGCTCTTCCGTCAGTTTACATTTTTACCATTATATATTCTACTATTAATTCACGGAAAATGCAAGAGAAAAAACGTAAAAAGTTCGGCGATAAACCGAACTTTTTGTGTATAATTTGCGGCGGCGGTTTTCCGAGGCTGCCGTCACACTCTGTACAGCAGGCCGTTCTTCATATCCTGCGCGGCCATGGCTTTGGCCTTATAATGCAGCTTCTTGCCGGTGACGTTAAGGGGTATCTCGCTTATGAAACGGTAATATCTGGGCCGCTTATAATTGGCTATCATCGGGCTGTCCTTGCAGAACTGATCCAGCTCCTCGCAGGTAAGGCTTTCGTCGGCCTTAACCACATAGGCGGTCACCAGCTCGCCCCGCACCTTGTCGGGAGCGGCGGTGACTATGCAGTCCTTCACCTTCGGGTGGGAATTGAGCACCTCCTCCACCTGAGTGGGATAGATGTTCTCGCCGGACGAAATTATCATGTCGTCCTTTCTGCCCACTATGGTGACATAACTGTTTTCCGTCCATGTGGCAAGATCGTTGGTATAGACAAATCCGCTGTGGAACTTGGCCTCGGCCTCGGTTTCGTTGTTATAATAAGCGTAGGGCGATTTTGCCGGGGACTTGATGATGACCTCGCCGACCTCCGAGCCGTTCCGCTCGGCCATCTCATCAGGCTCGGCGCGGCGGCCGTCGAAAAGCTTAACCACCCGCACCTCGTCGTCAACGCAGGCTCCGCCGGCGGTGCCCGCGTATTCCGGCAGATCGAAGGGACGGAGGAAGGTGTTCCAGAAGGTCTCGGTGGTGCCGTAGCCGTTGAATATATTGGGGGTCAGAGTTTTCTGGTAACGTATGCAGGCCGCCCGCTCAAGGGCACTGCCCATGGTAACGATGCCGCGCAGACTTCTGAGGTCGCGGCCCTCCCTGTCCTGAGCGTCGGAAAGGGCGTCAAGAACTGTGGGCACGCCTATAACGAAGGTAAGGCCGTATTTTTCCACATACTCAAGGCATTTTTCCGCCTGAAACCTGCGCAAAACGTAAATCGTTCCACCCGCGTAAAGGGTGGGACACGGACCGGCGCAGTGAAGGCCGCCTCGGTGGAACCATGGCGTGGTGTTCATGGTGCGGTCGGTGTGATTCATGGGGAAATGTATCATAACGTCGTGGGCGGAAAGCACCTCGTTTATACTGGTGAGCGGAACGCCCTTTTGCCGCCCCGTTGTGCCGGAGGTGTAGAGCCGCGTCGTCTCGTCGTAGATGTTGTATTCGCCGTCGGGCTCCGGCTCGGCGTCGCTCCGTCCGGCCATATACTCCTCGTATGACGTGGCCCAATCGGGGCAGCTTCCCTCACTGTCCAGCATAACAAGCCGCCGGGGCTTATATTTCGCCATCTCGACGGCTGTCCTGACCGTTTCGGCGTGCTTCGCCTCAAATATGAATACAACGGGGCGGGAATCGTCGATGTTCATGGCTATTTCTCCGGCCCCAAGGCGGTAATTCGACGGGCAGTTCACGGCGCGGAGCTTGTGAGCCGCCACATAGGTAAATACAAAAGCGGGACGGTTGAAAAGCTGATACATGACGACGCCGCCCTTCCCTACCCCGTCGGATCGGAGAGCGTGAGCCATTCGGTTGACGTCCCGGTTGAGCATGGAATAAGTCCAGCTTTTGCCGGTCTCGGTGTCGATCATGGCCGGCTTGTCCGGAAAGCGGCGGACGCTGCGCATATAGCCCCCTATCCAAGTGTATTCCCGTTCAAATATACTCCTGAAATCCTCGGTCATGGTATTTTCCCCCAATATGTTAATGTTTTGTTAATATTATATCACCGCATCAGGAAAAAGGCAAGAGTTTTTTTGCAAAGACCGGAACTCGCCCGCATGACGCCGTTGACAGCCCCTTGAGTAAACGAGGGGAAAGCTCGAAAGGGAACTCCCTTTCGATAAAAAACATCAAATCCCGGGGCGTGTACCCGGGATTTGATACCTTAATCGGGGTAGGAAATTTGTCCGCAGACAAATTTCCGTAAGCGTAAGCGCCCGATGCGGAAGGGGTGTCCAAAGGGGAAACCGTCAGGGTTTCCCCTTTGTTAAGACAAAAACGGAACCTTTCGGCTCCGTTTTTGTTTGGCTCGGGCCGCCCTGGGGTCGAATCAGGGCAGCCTTTTGCCTGTAATTTAAGGAAGAAATTATAACCACGCTTTCTTTCCGCTCGGTTCTCCGGGCGGCAGCTTCCTCGCGCATACCGCCTTTATTCTGTCCGGCCCCGCTGCAGACGGGCGGATCAGGGATAGGCTTAGCTTCGGAAAGCGGCGGTTAACTTGGATTAGTGGGGCGCTGATTTGAAAATATTTTTCACAAGGCCGCGCCCATCCGGTCAGGCTCAGTTATTGCCAAAGCCCTTCCATTCGGTAAACTCCGCTTTAATATCAAGATCGCTCACGGTCTGGAGGTTTTTGTTGGGATTAGCCAAATCCATGGAAGCCATAATCGTTTCCATGTCGGAAAGCTCTACCGCGATGATCTCGGGTTTGATAAATTTTTTCATTTCAATCGCCCTCCTTATAACTCTTCAATGAATTCTACCTCGTCCGAAGCGCCGTCCGCCTCGGTCTCGGTGATTTCACTGGGCACAAATTCAAGATATACCGCGTCAAGGCTGAGTATTTCGGCCTCCTGTGTTTCAATATTTGAAACATCAACAGTAACCTTCGTTTCACTGAAAAATTCAACAGTATTGCCTTCTGAGTCGGGCAGCCCGTCAGCTACAAACTTAAGTCCGGCCCTTGCGGCATTTTCTAAAATGGTTATAGTTACCGAAGTGCCGTCCGTGGGCTGAGCAATTTCCAGTACGCCATTTACTTCTTCGGTAAGTGAATATTGCCCATCCTTATTAGTAATATACAGACCGCCGTCCTTAAGGACATCGTTTACTTTGACGAGCTGGTCAGTTACAATTGTAGAATCGCTATTTTCCTCTGCAAAGTTCTTAACGGCCTTCATAACAAGGCTGTAAATGCTTTCCCTAACAGTGGGGCCTGCGCCGGCAATGTTCTTGGCCGCAACTTCAAGTATGGCATTGGTCTTGTCAGTGGGAACGGCTATACCTGTATTATCCGCAGTGAGTGTAACATCGGACGTCGCGCTGTCGCCAACAACCTTTACGTCAAAGCCGGTAACATTACCGTTGTCCGCTGCGGCAGGAGTGAAGTTGGCAGTAAAGGCGCCGGAGTTGTCGTCCCAGCCAAGAGAAGCGTCGGGAGCGGTAGTGGGAGCCGTAACAACAGTAATTGTTGTATTCTCGGCACCGACTGTGGTAACGGTGTTGTCGGCAACTGTGCCGCCCTCAACCTTTACGGCCGCCAGACCGGCGGAATTCGCCTCACCCTTGTATACGCGAACGGTGTCGCCCTCAAGAGCATAGAATGTAGCTGTACCGTCAGCAGCGGTGGCAACCTTAGAACCGTTCTTGGTAATGAGCGCATTCTCAGCAGCGCCGTTTACGGTAACCTTTACACCGTCAACAACTTCGAGATAGGCGACCTTGCCTTCAAATTTTCCACCAAATACGGCATTTTCCGTATCTGCAAGGTATGCGCCGGCGCGGGCGGTAGCTACAGCAAATGTCACGGTATCGCCGGCTGATTTAATCGCATTTGTAACATCAAATGCAATCCATGTGTTACATTCTCGCCAGTTACCGCCTATACTGCTAGCCGAGCCAATAAATTTATCAGACCAAATTTCATCTTTTAAGCCAGTAACAACAGATTCTGCGGTAGTGCCACTTGTTCCGCCACTGTAGGGGGCTGTAAACAGCCTTACAGTGTCCTTTTGATTTTGTGAAACAACCTGATTATTTGCATAAGCAACATACGCTCTAAGTAAAACGACTTTACCGTCAGGAATTTCTGTGGGTTTTTTAAACGTAAAGAGTGCCGCACGAGCAGTTATTGTTATCATTTCGTGCCCAGACCAGTTTACAGTATATGTTTTATTTCCGTCAGCATCTTTATCACGTTTTGAATTACCATTTACTGCTGCAAATACGTAATTGCTTTCATCGCTTTCTTTAAAAGTATTATTATCGCCTCCATCAATATAACCATCGCTCGTTGCCGCATATTCCTGCGCAACTTCTGCTTCAATAGTTTGGTTAGGATCATTTTGAGGAATATCGACCGTTTGCTTAGCTACCTTGTAGATTTTGCCCTCATTATAATATGTGCGCTCGGCAATCTCAGCTTTTTCAGTCTCACCCTTGAATACCTTTCCGGTATAGAGAGTATTTTCAAACTGATCTTTAACGGTAGTTACTGTCGCGGTCTCAGGTTCGCCAAGTGCATAAAGCTCAAAACCTGTGAGACGGAAACCTTTACCACCATGCGCTGTCTGATATGTGGCATAAATCTTCTCACTATCTCCTACCTTTTCTTTGTCAAGAATGTATGACTTTCTTGTCCAGCCCTCTTCCACAGCGATGTCACGAGGTGAATGTCCATCATTCGTCGGCCAAGAAGAGTGTCCGCCGGCGGCTCTCACATTATCATCCTGTTTGCTTCTATTTTTTGTCAATGTGGCCGCCTGCATGCGTCCGCCACCATCCGCCGCATATTTTTTGTTGTATGTATAGTAAGTCAGGAGATATTTTGTGGCCGGATTGTCAGTTATATCCCAATATCCGGCAATCGTATTGTCGCTGCTACCGGACAACGTAGTAGAATACTCTACATAATTTGCATCGTTGCTCTTATGCAACAACCAACGACTTTCATCAAATTTAGGTGCATCTGAAGCGTCAGGATTCCTTGCGCCCCAGTTATTGTAATTATCTGTAAAGCTGCCGTTTGTAATCAGGTTTGCACCTTGAACAGGATATTTTTTGTCTCCGTCAACATAGTATCCGCCTTCGTAAGACGCGGGGAGGATGGTTACCGTTTTTTTGCTTGTGAGAGGCGTGTCGCTATAATTTGCAGACGCGGTGAAAGTAACCTCTATCGGCGCAGTGGAATCCTTCGGATGAGTAACCTCACCAGTTTTAACATTCACTATCTCCTCGGGATCAGCAGACCATGTAACATCTGTACTTGTAATTCCGTCACTGAAAGTGGTGGGAAGAGTAACCTTATCCACAGCAACGGCGCCGAGGTCAAGAGACTGAATAGCGGCCTTAACAGAGTTGACGTTACTTTCTGTAATCTTACCTATGGTAAAATCATCAAACCCAATGTAATTGTTCTTATTTGAGTAGTCGCCGCCGCCGGTTTCTATTTTCTTAAAGCCGTTTACAGTACCCATTACGGTAGTAGATGTGAGATACTCACCATTAACAAAATATTCTACCACATGGCTGTCGCTAAGGTTAGTAACAACGATGGCTACTTCTGTTCCTTTTTCATAGAGCCCGGCCAAAGATACTGGATCAGCGTTATTTGATTCTTGGTCAACAGTAAACAGCACTATTGGTTTATCGTCGTTGTCAAGCAATCTGATGTCAGCATACAACTCGCCGTTACTACTGCCGCAATCCCACTTCCAAGCAACATAAAACTTATTTTCATCTTTTGCATACCCGGATGTAGTAATTGACGCTGTCATTGCTTTACCGTCACCTCTATCAGAAAGCTTTGTGAGTTTGATAATACCGCCTTCCATACTGAAGGAGGCGTTAGCGCTATTGGAAGTGTCCCAAGCACTTTCGAATGAAGATGCAGCGTCGTCAACCGAATAAATTTCTGTGCCGCCAAGAGCGGTCTTAACGGGACTTTCCACCGCCGCGCTTGCGGTCAGCCCAAACATGGGCACTACTGTCAAAACCATGGCCAAAACCACGGCCAATGACAGAACCTTTTTGAT
>CANRJP010000082.1 GCA_947630975.1 uncultured Clostridia bacterium | reverse complement strand
TCCCGTTCGGTCTTGGTGCCGGAAACCACCTTTACGCCCTCGTCAAGGCGCATGAGCTTTACGCCGCCGGTGCTGCGGCCGATGGTGCTCACGTCCGCAGCGGAAATGCGGATAACCACGCCCTCGCTGGTTATCATCAGCAGGTCGTCATTATCGGTTACGCTGTCGATGCCCACCACCTTGCCGGTCTTTTCGCTTATCTTGTAATTGATTAGGCCCATGCCGCCCCGGCTCTGAACGCGGTAGGCCTCGGGAGAGGTGCGCTTGCCGTAGCCGTTCTCGGTGACGGACAGTATCTCGCCGCCCTCGGTCATGGCGCACATACCCACCACAAAGTCCCCCTCACGGAGAGTGATGGCCTTGACGCCCCGGGCGGTGCGGCCCAGAGAGCGCACGTCCTCCTCGCTGAAGCGGATAGCCATTCCCTCGTGGGTGCCCACGAAAATATCGTCCTTGCCGTTGGTGAGCTCCACCTTAATCAGCTCGTCGCCCTCGTCAAGGGTTATGGCGATGAGGCCGCCCTTGCGGGAGGTGTTCAGCTCCTGAAGGGCCGTCTTTTTTACCACGCCGTTGCGGGTACACATGAAGATATACTCCCCGTCGTCAAAGGTGCGGATGGGAATGACGGCGGTTATCTGCTCGCCGCTCTCGATGGGCAGAAGGTTGACAATGGCGCTGCCACGGGCCTGACGGCCCGCCTCGGGCAGTTGATAGGCCTTGAGCCGGTATACCCTGCCCCGATTGGTGAAGAACAGCACGAAATCGTGAGTGGAGGAGGAGAAAATCTTCTCCACATAGTCCTCCTCACGGGTCTGGAGACCGCTTATTCCCCGGCCTCCCCGGTGCTGGCTGCGATAGACGGAGGTGGGAACCCGCTTCACATAGCCGAAGTGGGTGAGGGTGATGATATTGTCCTCCTCCTCGATGAGATCCTCGATGTCTATCTCGTCCACATTGTTCATTATCTCGGTGCGGCGCTCGTCGCCGTACTTTTCCTTTATTACCAGCAGCTCCCGCTTGATTATGTCGAGGACCATGCTCTCGCTGTTCAGTACCTCGTTATAATATTTTATTTTTTCCAGAAGCTCGTCGTATTCGGCTTGGAGCTTTTCCTTTTCCAGACCCTGCAAACGGGCGAGACGCATATCCAGAATGGCCTTGGCCTGCTCCTCGGAAAGGCCGAAAGCGCTCATCAGATTTTCCCTGGCGTCGTCGTAGCTCTCGCGAATGACCTTAATCACCGCGTCGATATTGTCAAGGGCGATGAGGAGGCCCTCCAATATATGGGCGCGGGCCTGAGCCTTGGCCAGGTCGTACTTCGTCCGGCGGACGGTTACCTCCTCCTGAAAGGCCAGGTAATTTTCCAAAACCTCTTTCAGGTTAAGTACCTTGGGCTGGCCGTCCACAAGGGCCAGCATTATGACGCCGAAAACCTCCTGCATCTGGGTGTTTTGGTACAGATTGTTGAGCACCACGTTGGCGTTGGCGTCCCGCTTGAGCTCGATAACTATGCGCATACCGTTGCGGTCGGACTCGTCCCGCAGGCCGCTGATGCCCTCGATGCGCTTTTCCCGCACGTGCTCGGCTATCTTTTCGATGAGCCGGGCCTTGTTGACCTTGTAGGGTATCTCGGTGACGATGATGCGCTGCTTCGAGCCTTCCTCGCCCTCGATCTCCGCCCGGGCGCGGGTGAGGATCTTACCCCGGCCGGTGTGGTAGGCGGCGCGGATGCCGCTGCGGCCCATAATAAGGCCGGCGGTGGGGAAGTCGGGGCCCTTGATACAGCCCATAAGGTCGTCGATGGAAATATCCCTGTCGTCGATGAGGGCCACGATGCCGTCGATGACCTCGGACAGGTTGTGGGGCGGAATGTTGGTGGCCATGCCCACGGCGATGCCGTTGCTGCCGTTGATAAGGAGCTGGGGCAGGCGGGAGGGCAGGACGGTGGGCTCCTTCAGGCTGTCGTCGAAGTTGGGCATGAAGTCGATGGTGTCCTTTTCGATGTCCGTCAACGCCTCGAGAGCAATCTTGCTCAGTCTCGACTCGGTATAACGGTAGGCGGCCGGCGGGTCGCCGTCCACGCTGCCGAAGTTGCCGTGGCCGTCAATGAGGGGATAGCGGAGGGAAAAGTCCTGCGCCATCCTTACCATGGCGTCGTAAACGCTGGCGTCGCCGTGGGGGTGGTACTTACCCAGCACATCGCCCACGGTGGCGGCACACTTTTTATAGGGCTTGTCGGGGGTGTAGCCCGACTGGTACATCGTATATAAAATTCGGCGGTGAACGGGCTTGAGGCCGTCTCTCACATCGGGCAGGGCGCGGCTGACGATGACGCTCATGGCGTACTGGATGTAAGAGGTCTTCATTTCGTCCACTATCTCGACCTCGGTTATCTTACCGGGATTGAAATCCATATTGTTTGTTTCTGCCATATGTTCACAGACCTTTCATTAAATGTCCAGATTTACGACGTCTTTCGCGTTCATCTCGATAAATTCCCGTCTCGGCTCCACCTTGTCGCCCATGAGAATGGTAAATATATTGTCGGCGGCGATGGCGTCCTCCAAAGTGACCTTTATCATGCTGCGGGTCTCGGGGTTCATGGTGGTTTCCCAAAGCTGCTCGGGATTCATCTCGCCAAGGCCCTTATAGCGCTGGATGTCGATTTTCACGTCGTCGCCGTAGCGCTCCCGGAAATCGCGCATGGCACGCTCCTGCTCCTCCTCGGTGTAGGTGTAGCTTTCCTCCTTGCCCTTTTTGTTCTTGAACAGAGGGGGCTGGGCCAGATAGACGTGGCCCTCCTCCACGAGGGGACGCATGAAGCGGAAAAAGAAGGTGAGCAGAAGGGTGCGGATATGGCTGCCGTCCACATCGGCATCGGCCATGATTATGACCTTGCCGTAACGGAGCTTGGTTATGTCGAACTCCTCCCCGATTCCGGCGCCCAGGGCCGTTATTACGGGGGTGAGCTTGTCGTTGCCGTAGACCTTGTCTATGCGGGATTTTTCCACGTTGAGCATCTTGCCCCAAAGGGGGAGTATGGCCTGGAAATTTCTGTCCCGTCCCTGCTTGGCGCTGCCGCCGGCGGAGTCTCCCTCGACGATGTATATCTCGGTGCGCTCGACGCCGTTTTCTATGCAGTCCGCCAGCTTGCCGGGAAGGGTGGTATTTTCGAGAGAATTTTTCCGGCGGGTGAGCTCGCGGGCCTTGCGGGCGGCCTCACGGGCACGGTTGGCGGTCATGGCCTTGTCGATGATGAGACGGGCCACGGAGGGATTTTCCTCCAGATAGTTGGTGAGGGTCTCGTTCATGGCGTTTTCAACCAAAGACCTGACCTCGATGTTGCCCAGCTTGGTCTTGGTCTGGCCCTCGAACTGGGCCTCGGACAGCTTTACGGAAATTACCGCCGTCAGCCCCTCACGAACGTCCTCGCCGCTGAGCTTTTTGTCCCCGTCCTTGATGAGGTTGTATTTTTTGCCGTAATCGTTAATTATTTTAGTCAGGGCGTTTTTGAAGCCGGTCTCGTGATAGCCGCCCTCGGTGGTGTGTATATTGTTGGCAAAGGAGACTATAATCTCGTTGTAGTCGCTGTTGTACTGCATGGCGACCTCGACGTTCATGTTCTCCTTCTGGTTTTCAAAGTAAATTACCTGAGGGTGGAGGGCTTCCTTGTTACGGTTGATGTACTCGACGAAGGATATGATCCCCCCCTCGTACATAAGGCTTTCCTTCCGCTCCTCCCCGCCCCGCAGATCGGTGAGGGTGATGCGGACGCCCCTGTTAAGAAAGGCCTGTTCCCTCATGCGGCGGAGAAGCACCTCGTAGTCGAACTCCAGCACGTCGAATATCTCGGGATCGGGCTTGAATTTAGTCACGGTGCCGGTGTGGTCGGTCACGCCCACTATTTTCAAAGGCGCGTCGGGAGTTCCCCGTTCGTACCGCTGATAGTGGACGTTCTTCCCGTCGTGTACCCAGACCTCCAGCCACTGGCTGAGGGCGTTGACGACGCTGGCGCCCACGCCGTGAAGGCCGCCGGACACCTTGTAGCCGTCGCCGCCGAATTTGCCGCCGGCGTGGAGAACGGTGTGAACCACCTCCACGGTGGAGATGCCCTGAGTGGGATGGATGCCCGTGGGTATGCCCCGGCCGTTGTCGGTGACGGTGATAATATTGTCCTCCCCGATCTCTACCTCGATATGGGTGCAGTAGCCCGCAAGAGCCTCGTCAATACTGTTGTCCACAATTTCGTAAACAAGGTGGTGGAGGCCGTTTTCTCCCGTGGAGCCGATGTACATACCCGGGCGCTTGCGGACGGCCTCAAGACCCTCCAGCACCTGTATTTGGCTCTCGTCATAAATTTTTGTCGTCTTTTCCTCCAAAGCTATCTACCTCGCTCTATAATAATAAATTTTCATACAATAAGTCAGTTTTCCAGTCTTTTCAGCAGCGTGGCGGACGAAAGCTGGGAAATATACACTTTTTCCCCATCGCTCCCGACGCAGAGGACATATGATTTTGGGATATCCTCGGCGGCGTCCACCATGACGCCCCGCTCCCCGCATTTCCGCAGAAATTCCCTTGTCCTTCCGCTGACCGAGGTGGTCTCGAGGTCAAGGATGGCAATTATATCCTTTTGACGAACTATCTTGCCGCCCAAGTTTAAAAACATGACCTGTCCCCGTTCCCAATTATTTTTCCGTCTTTCACCATTATCAAATTTCCGCCCACGGTTTCTCCCTCCGCCTCGGTGCAGGTGATAATCACCTGCTTGCCGGAAATTTTTTCCCTCAAAAAATCCCGGCGGGAGCGATCCAGCTCGCTCATTATGTCGTCCAGGAGCATGACCGGACTTTCTCCGGTCTCACGCTCAATGAGCTCGGTTTGGGCGGCCTTAAGCGCCAAAACTATGCTCCGCTGCTGTCCCTGACTGGCGCAGCTCCGAGCCGGACGCCCGTTGATTTTCAGGGATATATCGTCGCGGTGAGGGCCGACAAAGCAGATTTTGTTTTCCTTTTCGCTTTCTTCCATGGCCTCCATTTTTTCCAAAAGGAGCGACGCGGTCTCTCTCCTGTCCGCTCCGGGTCTTACGGAGGAGCTGTAAATTACCTCCAGCTCCTCGGCTCCCGAGGAAATGTCGGACTGGACTCCGGCGGCAATATCCCTTATGCTCTCGATATAAGCCCGGCGCATATGTATGATGCCGGAGCCAACCTCGGCCAGTTGACGGTTGAACACCGGCAGCATCCGGTACTCTCCCTTTTTCAAAAGGGCCGTTTTTTGCTTTAATATGAGATTGTACTTCACCAAAGCCGAAAGACAGGCGGGACGGAGGGGGATTATGGAGCTGTCCAGAAAACGCCGCCTCACCTCGGGCGGGCCTTTTACAAGGCTGAGCTCGTCCGGAGTAAAGAGCACGCAGACGAAGCGGCCCACCAACTGGCTGGTTTTTTTCAGTTCTATCTCGTTTAAAAATATTTTTTTCGCCTTTTTTTCAAAAATTATCTCGCCCTTACATTCCCTGCCCTCCCGGAAAAACTCCAGAGCCGTCCTGCCCTGTTCCTCTCCGTACCGGATGGCCTCCCTCGCCGGGCCGCGAAAGCCCCTGCCCTGGGAAAAATAGTATACGGCCTCCAGAGCGTTGGTCTTGCCCATGCCGTTGGCGCCGTAAATGATATTGACGCCGGGAGAAAACTCTATCTTTTCGTCCTCATAATTCCGAAAGTTTTTCAGAGACAGGCGGGTAATATACATGACATTTCGTTCCTATTCCGATTTTTCCTCTACTTCACATATTTCTCCGTTGAGCCCAAAGCTGTCGCCGGCCCGGAGCTTACGGCCCCGGCGGGTCTCGGTTTGGCCGTTGACGGTGACGCTTCCCTCCTGAACCAGGCGCTTGGCCTCTCCTCCCACCGAAACGAGGCCGGCCAGCTTCAGGGCGGAATCCAGTTTGATATATTCGGTGTCGATCACTATTTTTTTCATGTTAAAAATACATCACCTTTGTTTACAGCCGAACGGGCAGCACCATAAACATATAGCTGCCGTCCTCGGGGGACTTGACTATAACGGGATTTAAGGGAGAATTCATGTTCAGCAGTATCGTTTCGTCCTCGCAGCGAACCACCGCGTCATGCAGAAAACGGTAGTTAAAGCCTATCGTCATTTCCTCTCCGTTGTAATCGCAGTCCACTATATCGTTTACGCGGCCTATCTGAGTCTCACATTTCACCTTTATCCTTCCGTCCCCAAAGGTGAGGCGGACGGGGTTCTTGCTGACGTTGTCGATGACGGGCTCCACTCTTTCGATGGCCTTGATAAAGGAACGTCCGTCGACGGGCAGCTCGATTTTAAACTGCTTCGGTATTATCTGTTTATATGAGAAAAATTCTCCGTCGATAAGTCTGGTCGTAAGGGTAAAGCCGGCGCCGGTAAACTTCGCCTGGTTTTCTCCCACGGATATAATTATCTCTTTTTCGTCGTCGTCCGGCAGCATACTCTTCATCTCGTTCAGAGTTTTGCCGGGAACAATGAACTTTATACCGCCCTCGGGAGACTTGATGAGCTCTTTTTTTATCATGGCCATGCGCACCATATCCACGCTGACCACCGTCAGGCTGCCGTCCTCTATCTCGAAGAGAGAGCCCTTCAGCACCTTTCTCACCTCGTCGGGGTTGGTGCTGACGGCGAAAAGGGTCTTATTTATCATGTCCTTTAAAACGGGGGCGGATATTTTTATCTCCGTCCGCGTCTCGAGAGGAGGAAGCTCGGGGTACTCGTCGGCGGGGAGACCCACTACCTTATAGTCGGAGTTAAGGCAGTTGATGGAAACTCCGCTTCTGTCATTGGCGACTATCTCCACCACGTCCTTGGGAAGCTTGCGCACTATGTCAGTTATCATTTTGCAGTTTATCACTATTTCGCCCTCATCCGAAATGTCGGAGGGGATGGAAGTCTCGATACAGATCTCCATATTGTTGCCCTTAAGGTAAAGGCAGCCGCCCTTGGCCTTGAAAAGCACTCCCTCGAGATGGGGAGAAACGGCGTTGGATTCCACCGCTTTAGAAACCAGCGAAAGAGCCGAACTGAGTTTGTCTGTGTCACAGTAAATTTTCATGGCATTTTACCTTCTCTTCTCTTTTATAAAAGAATATAATTATAATTAATTTTTTATTAGTATTAGAGGGCGGGGAAATTGTTGAAAACCGTTTTTTCCCGACGATACAGGGGCCAAGCCGGCCGCCGTGCCTGTGGAAACGCTGTTGAAATTCCGAGGGCCGAAAACGGGCTTTTGACAGGGAGCCTGTGGAAGATAATCCCGCCTGGGGGCCGAGGAGCTTTTTCGGAACGGCGAAAATGGGCTGTGAAAAATTTATCCCTTTTTCCTCAAAAAAATGTGGAAAAAACCGGGCTTATATTCCCTTTATGTCCTTGATAAGATCGTTTATGCTCACCTTGAGCACCGGGTCGGCGTCCACCTGCTTGTTCATTTCGTTTATGGCGTAAATTACCGACGAGTGATCCTTGTTGAAGAGAGCGGCGATCTTCGGATAGGACAGGCCGAGGATCTCTCTCACGACATACATGGTGCAGCGCCGGGCCGAGGATATTTCTTTTTTTCTTTTGTCGGAGATTATGTCCTCCATCGGCACGCCGTAAAATTCGGCGCATTGCTTTATGATGAATTCGGGAGTGAGCACCGAAGAGTCTCTCGGGCCGTAGTCCTTGAGCGCGTCTTCGGCCAGGTCGGAGGTTATTTCCCGGTTGACCAGGCTTTTATAGGCCACGATGCGGTTGAGCGCCCCCTCCAGCTCTCTCACGTTTGAACGGACCTTTTCACATATCATATAGTAGATTTTGTCGTCTATGTCGAGGCTGATCTCCTGAGCCTTGTTTTTCAGAATAGCCAGCTTGGTGTCGAAGTCCGGAGGCTGGATGTCGCACTGGAGGCCCCACTTGAAGCGGGAGATGAGCCTTTCCTCAAGGGTCTTTATTTCCTCGGGCGGACGGTCGCTTGTGATGACTATCTGCTTGTTGGACTCGTAGAGCACGTTGAAGGTATTGAAAAATTCTTCCTCGATGCTCTTCTTTCCGGCTATGAACTGGATATCGTCGATGAGGAGCACGTCCATTTTCCGATATTTTTCCCGGAATTCAAAGGGTTTGTTTTCTCTTATGGAGTCCACCAGCTCGTTGGTGAAGTTTTCCGATGTCACAAGAGCCACCTTTTTTTCGGGCGCGTTTTCGTTTATGTAGTTTTTGATGGCGTGTATCAGGTGAGTTTTTCCCAGTCCCACTCCTCCGTAAAGGAAAAGGGGGTTGTACATGGGCACCATGCCGGGAGTGTCGGCCACCGCTACGCAGGCCGCGTGGGCGATCCTGTTGCTGCCCCCCACCACGAAGTTGTCAAAGGTGTATTTCTCGGCGGTTCCCTGACCGTCCGGATGGGTGTCGCCACCGTCCTCATCGGGACGGGCGTTGACTACCACCTCCAGCTCGGGCATCTCTCCGGTGACTTCCTTAAACGCCTGCCTTATCAGAGGGGCGTGGCGCTTGTTTATCATGTTTCGTCCGATTTCGTTGTCGGTGGAAAGAACAAAAACTTTGTTTTTGTAGGAGATCGGGGAGAGGGTTTTTATCCATGTGCTGAAGGCCAGAGGGGTGCATTCCTCCTCCAACAGAGTGAGACAGCCGTCCCAGACGGCTCTGATGTTGCTTGTATCCATTGTTTTTCTCCTTAACCGCGGGGAATGTTGAAAACCCGCAGTTTTAAACATGAATGTTGAAAAAGTATGTGGAAAACCCTTGACAAAGGCTAAAAAACGGGTATTTTTCTGTGGAAAAACCCATTTTGCGACACAACGTCCTGTGGAAAACTTTTTACAAGGGCAAAAATCCATATCCTAATTATATCAAATGAAAAGAAAAATTTCAAGTCATAAATTTAAATAAATATAAAAATTTCAAGAAATTCAAAATTTTTAAAAAAAAATATTGACAAACACGGTGCAAATAAGATATACTAAAGTGGCATTGTTGCGGACAAATATCAGATGTCAGGTCGATCTAAGGAGGTGTTAAGAATGCTTAGAACTTATCAGCCCAACGTGAGAAAGAGGAAGAAAGATCACGGCTTCAGAAAGAGAATGAGTACGTCCAACGGCAGAAAGGTGCTCAAGAGACGCCGTCAGAGAGGCAGAAAGGTACTTTCCGCCTAAGGCAGGTAAACGCTGATCCGTTTGACCGCGGAATTTTGAGGCGGCCCCGATCAGTGTTTGCCCGCGGGGCTTTTCCCGCCCGGTGCTTTAATTATGAAAAAAACAGTTTCCATCACGGAAAATAAAGATTTCAAAAGGCTCTATTATAAGGGTAAAAGCGTCGCCAACGAATGTGTGGCGGTTTATTGGAGAAGGACCGGCGGCCCGGGCTGCCGCCTCGGGATAACGGTTTCGGCCAAAATCGGCAAGGCCGTGGTCAGGAACAGGGTTCGCCGCCTGATAAAGGAGAGCTACCGTTTGATGGAGGATCGGGTCCGTTCGGGACAGGATATAGTGGTCGTGGCCCGCAGCAGAGCCGCCGGGGCGGATTACCGCACCGTGAGCGGAGCTTTGGAACGGGCCTTCGCAAAATGCGGACTGCTGTTAAACGGAGAACGGAAATGAGCAGGGTTTTTATTGTTTTGATCAAATTTTATCGGAAGTATATTTCACCGCTCAAGGTCCCCTGCTGCCGTTTTACGCCCACCTGCTCCGAGTACGCTTTGGAGGCCTTTGAGAAATACGGTTTTTTTAAGGGATTCTGCTTGTCTGTCCGCAGAGTAATACGATGCAATCCTTTTTGCAGGGGCGGGTACGATCCGCTTCCGTAAATTTTTATTTCCCGAAAAAATAAGGAGATTTGCAGATGGGTATATTGTACATTTTAGCTGAACCTCTGGGTATGCTTATCCGGCCGATTTACGATATGATCCAGAGCTACGGCTGGACCCTTGTGATAGTCACGGTGCTGATAAACCTGCTTACCATACCGCTGACGATAATGAGTCAGAAAAGCACTTCCAAGACTCAGCAGATACAGCCCCTTATCAATGAGCTCCAGCGAAAGTACGCCAACGATAAGGAAAAGTTCAACACCGAGATGCAGAAGATATACACAAAGTACGGGATCAACCCGATGTCCGGCTGCCTGCCTATGATAGTAAGGCTGTTTATCATAATGGGCTTCGTGGGAGTGGTTTACAATCCTCTGCAATATATTCTCCGACTCAGTCAGGATCAGATAGGCGCCATAAGGGATCTGGTCTCCGCGGCCGGCGGTAAGGTCACCTATCAGGTGCAGTACTGCGGTCGGCCCGAGGCTATCGAATATATAACCAAGCTGGGCAAGGAACCTATCAATTTTAACTTTTTGGGTATAGATCTCACCAAGATGCTCAGCGAAAATATGGCCGATATCAAAATCTGGATCATTCCCCTGCTGGCGGTGCTGGCCACGGTGGCTTCGTCTTTTATGACTAAAAAAATAATGGCGGCGGCCAATCCCAACGGACAGAGCATGGCCGGCGGCAACACAATGCTTTATTTTATGCCGGTAATGACAGCTTATTTCACTTATATCATGCCCATAGGCATGTCCCTTTACTGGTTTACCAGCACAGTAATCAATATGGGGCAGCAGTTTATTACCAATATTATTATGAAAAACAGTCACAAGGAACTGCCCCTGACGCCGAATGACAGAAAGAGGCTGGAAAGCGCCAAACAAAAGGCGGCGGAGTCCGGCAAAAACATCAACGAAAAAAAGTTAAAAAATAAATAAATTACGAAAGGAAGGTATATCTGCTCAATAGAGCGGCGTGTTTCAGAGATGAACAAGGTTGTAATTAAAAGCGCTAAAACAGTTGACGAGGCCGTGGAAATGGCACTCAGAGAGCTTGGAGTCACCCAGGACAAGGTGACTATAGATACTTTAAATCCCGGCAAAAAGGGCTTTTTGGGACTTGGCGGAATGGATGCCAAAGTCAAGGTCACTTATGTCTGTGACGATCCGGCTTCGAGAGCCGAGGAGTATATTAACGGGATATTTAAAAAGATGAACGCGGAAGTTACAGTGACTGCCGAATATGAGGACGAAAAGGTAAACGTCGCCATGGACAGCGACGAGGAGACGGTGGGCTTTATTATAGGCCGGCGGGGCGACCATTTGGACGCTCTACAATATCTTACAAGTCTTGTTGTGAACAAGGACGAGGAGAATTATATCCGCGTATCCCTTGACATTGAAGGTTACAGGGAGAAGAGAGAGGAGACCCTTATCCGTCTGGCCAGGAGCAAGGCTTCGGTAGTGGCCCGTACTCACAGGAGCATTACCCTTGAGCCCATGAATCCCAACGAGAGGAGAATAATTCACTCCACTCTTCAGGAGTTCAAGAACATTTACACTTATTCCGTCGGCGACGACCCCAACAGAAGGATAGTTATCGCTCCGAAGAAAAAGGAATACGGCGGAGAGTATAAGTCCAGGTACCGCTATAACCGCAAGGAAAACGAGCTTGTGATAGACGGCGCTCCGGCGGAGATTTACAGCGAAGATGAAACAGACGAAGAAAAATAATTTAGACTGTTGACAATCGTATGAATTAAAGAGAACCGACAAATGTCAGTTCTCCAAGTCAGGGGCCCGAACGGCCCCTGATTTTAGATATTCAAATGAATGAAAGCGGGCGATAGCATGAACACCACCGTTTGCGCGCTGTCCACTCCCTACGGACGGGGCGGTATTGCCATGATCCGGGTCAGCGGGCCGGACGCGGTAGATATTACGTCAAAAATCTTTTATTCAAAAAGGCCCTTGAAGGACGCGGCCTCTCATACCGTGACCTTTGGACGGATAAGGAACGGAGAAAACACTGTGGATCAAGTTCTTGTCACTCTGTTTCGGGGGCCCGGATCCTTTACCGGCGAGGATGTGTGTGAAATAAGCTGCCACGGCGGAATGGTTATTGTCAACAATATTATAGATTTATTGACGGAAAACGGCTGCGCCATGGCTATGCCGGGCGAATTTACCAAAAGGGCTTTTCTCAACGGAAAGCTGAGCCTTACCGAGGCGGAAGCGGTGAAGGACGTGATAGACGCCCGGACGGACGGGGCTCTTTGGGCGGCGGTAAACCGTCTTGAGGGCGGCATATCCGAACCGATAACCGAAATAAGAGAGAAGCTTCTCAAGCTTTTGGCCTCGGTACAGGCCGCCACGGATTTCCCGGAGGATGACGTCGAGACCTTTACCGGAACTCCTCTCGACGCCGAATTGAAGAAAATAGAAGAAGAGCTGAACATACTTAAAAGCTCCGCCCGCCGGGGCGAGGCACTGCGCGAGGGATTGAGCTGCGCCATCTGCGGACTGCCCAACACCGGAAAAAGCTCCCTGCTCAACGCTCTTTACGAGAGGGACAGGGCGATCGTCACGGACATTGCCGGCACAACCCGCGACGTGGTGGAGGCCTGGATAGATGTGGACGGAATTCCTCTCAGGCTGGGAGATACCGCCGGTATTAGAGAGACCGGCGACGCGGTCGAGCGTCTTGGTGTGGAGCAAAGTCTCAGTTACATCCGTCAGGCCGATATCTGTCTTTTTGTCACCGAGGCCGGGCGGCCTTTGACGACCGAAGAGGAAGGTATTTTGGCGTCCGTAACCTGTCCGGTTATAAAATTGGCAAATAAAACCGATATAAACGAAGATGTTCCTGACGGTTATATCGGTGTGAGCGCCAAAAACAAAATCGGAATGGAAAATGTAAAGAGGGCGATTGTGGAGGCCCTCGGTCTCAGCTCGTCCGGCGGAGCAATGATAGCCAACAGGCGTCAGCTCGAAGCCGTGACGAGGGCCGCCCGGGCCGTGGGCCGCGCCCTTGGTTCCTTAAATTCGGGGTTTTATGACGATTTGGCGGCCATTGATATGAGGGAAGCGGTGGAAGCCCTGGGAGAGGCCGAGGGTCTGACCGTGGATCAGGAGACCGTGAATAAGATATTTGAAGAATTTTGTCTTGGAAAGTGATGATAATGACGGATGTTTTGAATTATGATATAGCCGTTATCGGCGCCGGGCACGCAGGCTGCGAGGCTGCTCTTGCCTCGGCAAGGCTTGGGTTTAAGACGGTGATTTTTACAATTAATATGGACGCCGTGGCGAATATGCCCTGCAACCCGAATATAGGTGGCACCGCCAAGGGACATCTTGTCAGGGAGCTTGACGCTTTGGGCGGAGAAATGGGTAAATGCGCCGATAAAAATATGCTCCAATCCCGAATGCTTAATCTGCGCAAGGGACCGGCCGTCCATTCCCTTCGGGCACAGGAGGACAGGAGGATGTACTCCATCGACATGAAAAGCCGCCTTGAGCGCCAGCCGGGTCTGTATCTTCGCCAAGCCGAGGTCAAGGAAATAAGAAAAACGGATGAAGGCTATGTTTTCACGATACACACCGGGGTGGAGTTCACCGCCCGCTGCGTGATCGTCGCCACGGGCACTTATCTTGAGGGCCGCATAATTGTGGGCGAGACCTCATACAGCGGCGGCCCCGACGGAATGTTCCCGTCCAGCGGCCTGAGTCAAAGTCTGGCCGCTATGGGTGTGGACATGATGAGGTTTAAAACCGGAACTCCCGCCCGGGTTCATTCCCGCAGTCTTGATTACACCAAAATGCAGGTGCAGGAGGGGGATGAAAATATCGTTCCCTTTTCCTTTGAAACCGAGACGGCCGGCAAAAACAAGGTGCGCTGTTACCTCACTTATACTAATGAAGAAACTCATGAGGTAATTCGCGCAAATCTTCACCGCAGTCCGCTCTTCAACGGCTTCATTGACGGAGTTGGGCCCCGTTACTGTCCTTCCATTGAGGACAAGGTTGTCCGTTTCGCCGAAAAGGACAGACATCAGGTCTTTATCGAGCCTATGGGTATGGACACCTGCGAAATGTACGTTCAGGGCATGAG
>CANRJP010000081.1 GCA_947630975.1 uncultured Clostridia bacterium | reverse complement strand
GAACATATATCGAAAGGCAGCGATCCTCATCGTCGGTAAGAGGGGTGAACATTGTTATTCCTCCGTTTTTCTAATTGCGAGCCTCGGCCCATAAATCAATTATACTCCGACGGCGCGGCCCGTGTCAAGATGTAAATGTCGAAATAATTATACAAAATGTTATCGTCTGATAAAGCCTTCCCCTTGAGTGGAAGCCTTTTTAATTTGGAATCAGCACAAAAAGATAAACGCCCCGCGTCGGTCGATACGCGGGGCGCCGTTCAATTACTCGCGGAATAGGTCGGTGCCTGTTGCCCAAGGAGGAGGGACCGCGAATATGGGAAACTGCGATTTATTCTTTGTTCCAGGACTTCCAGTATTTGTAGCCATCGGCAGCCGCGGCAGGGTCTGTCACGGTAATGAGATTTACGCCTGTGGCTCCGCTTTCATAGCTGGCCCTGAGTATACCGGCCATGACCTCCTCGCTTCGGAGGTCGGCTGTTTTTATTTCGGGATAAGTAAATTTTTTCATTTTAAATTATCCTCCTTATAATTCGGGAATGAAGTCCGCCTCGGAGCCTGTGTCCTCGGTTTCGAGGGACTCGATGAGCGTTTCGACATATTCTATCTGCACCGCGTCGAGGGAAAGGGTCACGGCCTCCTGACCGGTAACATCAACCGGGTCGCCGAGAGTAACCGCGCCGTCCTGAAGGGTAAGGCTCCGGTATACCCTGCCGTTTTCGCCGCCTGTGGCGGCAACGCTGCCTATATAAAGCTGGTTTTCATTGTACATGAAGCCTATGCCAAGGGTCTTAAAGGGGTCGATAACCGTAACGGTATTGCCTTCGGCTTTCATTATCTTACTCTGAATTTCCGGAAGGTCGGAAATTGCCGCCAGACCGCCACGACCGATAACGGCGTTGGCGTTGGCAAGACGGGCCGTGTCAAGAGTGTCAGTTTCCTTGTAGCCGCCGTCGGCCAGATCCTTAAGCACTTCCTCGTAGAGAGTGGTTGCGTTGGCAATATCGGCGGCGACGGCTTCGTAAGCATCGTTATCGACTTTCGCACTTGCGGAAACGCCGTAAATCACATTGGGATTTTCGGGCAGTACTCCGACAGTGGCAATTCCGCTTTCGTCAAGTTCAGTAATTTCCTGCTCAGTTTCTACGGGAGTAAAAGTATTTGAATCGGTGTCATACTGATTTACTGTCACATAGTAGTGCAAAGTTCTATTTGCGCAATGTTCCGAAACAGATTCCTTGACGTCGCTGAAGTCAACCTTGTACTCCATGTATAAATCGTCCGTGTATTCGTCACTGTCTTTACCGACAACATTCAGCTCGGGAGCACTGACAGCTATAAGGTCGTTGTCCTCAGCCGGACGGGCATTTGCAAGCTCGGCAACCTCATCGGCATGAAGGGCAATGTTATAAATACGGAAATCGTCAATAAAGCCTGTAAAGCTCCACGGAATACCGCTGGAATAACCCGAAGTTCCGATATAATTTTCCGTCCCCTTCATGCAGTTTATAACGGTATCATTCAAACCATATGTATGTTCTCCAACATGTTCGCCGTTATAATATGTTGTAACATGATTGCCCTTTACAACTATCGCGATGTGATGCCATTTATCAGCTAAAGCAGAAGAACTAAAGTTAAATCCCGAATAGTCACTGACATTCCAACCATCATTTGCTCTGACTTCAAAAAATTGACCGTTATTAGTATTTGGATTATAGAATGCCCGCTTATTATCGCCCACACCAAACCCAAACAAAGGATTTTCTTGTTGATTTATGCTTGGCCGGAAAAACGCGGTAATTGTCACCTCGGTCTGATCATCCGCAACAACGGCATCACCTATCTTCATATAATCTGTTCTTGAGTTATCATTACGGTTGATTAAGAGCTTATTTTCGTAAATCTTGGCGTCGCCCATAAGCTGACCGTCACCAGCAGCCCCTGTATTGCCCTTATTTTTCACATCACCGTTGAAATCATAGTAGTGAGTGAGATAATCATTCATATCGCCCACCTTGACTTTTGCGGTTATCTTGCGGCCGGTTTCAATTATAACACCCGTTACGGTCTTATCGCCGGCTACTGTAGTATCGACATAAGGCCAGTTTACGGTATATTGAGTATCATCAATCTCAACCGTGTTTGGCAGCTCGGGCTGGGTATTCAGACTTGCGCGGTAGGAATCGGGAAGGTTGTATGTCTCCTCTTCATTGCTGAAATTGCCGCCGAACACCTTAAGGTCGCCAAGGCCAAGATGGCGCCAACTCTGATTGCTCACATTTTGACTTATACGGTAAGCCTCGATTTTTCCAAGGCCGTCAACGGTATTTTTGTATGTGGCGCCAAAGAAATATGTCCAATCGTCGGTTTTATTTTTAAATCCGCTGTTGGAACCTTTTGGGTCGTCAATTCCGCCCATATAATACCACTTTACGGTGTGCGAATTGCTTGCTCTGTCATTTGTAACAACGACCCTCACTTTTTTACTTCTGCGCACACGCCAGCCGTTTTGCACGGACTCATTATTGTCGTCCGTACCGGCAAGGTCATATATGTATGGGGCGTTTTCACCGCCATATTTCGCGTCTTCGGCACCGAAAGACCGGTAAGGCGATATTGCGGCATAGTCAGCCATACCGTATCTGAACGACGTAATCAAATTGTGACTGTCATCAAACAGAGCAATATCACCATAACTAAGATAATTGTCTTTTACCTCATCGGTCGACGGATAAAATTCAAACACATAGTAATCCTTTTGTTCACTGCTTTCAGCCACATCTTTTTCCGCACTTATGTAATATTCACCGCTTGCCTTACCGCTCCAGAACTGGAGCACATTCATCAACCCTCCGTCCTGAGGATCGCTGTTTGCGTCTCCGCCCCATCCTGTTTGTAAACCGTATGCTTTAACATTGGCCGAATGATCCTCCAAGTTGCCTCCAAGAAATTTAATGCCGTTCTCATCCCATGTTCCTTCATCATTGCTCTTTACCGTCCAACCTTCGCCCAAATAATCTCTAACATGAGAATCTCCATTGGTAGCCGCCGGCTTTTTTATGTAAGACATATCATAGATAGTTTCGGCGTTGCCTATAAGCCCGTCGATAAAGTGCCTTTGTCCAAGGCTGAGGGTAAGTTCCGTACTTGTTGTGGCTGTCCAGCCCGCTCCAAAAATTACAACAAAATATTTGTATGAAAGTGTGCTGGGAGACTCATACGTTCCCGATTCCAAATCAGTAATGTGCGTCAGGCCAAATCTTTCTGCGAAAGTTCCCCTGTTCTTATTCGTTCCGTCATCGGTATCAGAACAGTCTTTTTCACCATCTGTAAGTGATTCGTCATTGCTCCAGCCACTATCTATATCATTAAGGCTGTAAGCTCCATTAGTTAGAGAATTGGTTGCATAATAATGAACAATTTGCCCATTTTTAGCTGTAACAGTATTGAAATCAAAAGTTTTTCCATCTTCGGCATCGTATACAACAACGGAAATCCACGACTTCTGACTGTCCCCGTTCAAAGCACTTCTTGCAAACGAAAAAGTTGTGTCATCATTCCCGTCAGTCATATATCCAATGTTGGCGCTGCTAGGAAAGTTATATAGCACGAGCGGTTCTCCCAAATCAATCTTGCCATCCGTCGGCTCCGCCAAAGCCACAGCGGGCATTATGCCCACCGCCATTGCAATAACGACAAACAGAGCCAAAAGCTTGGTCAAGCCAAGGCCGGCTCCGCCGCCGCAGTTCCTTTTTAACTTTTTCATAATACATTCCTCCCATTTTCTATTTTATACATATATTGTAGCACCCAGCCACAGCATTGTAAAGTCCACATTGTATAATTATTTTGTCATTTTGTATCATGCAAAATCGAAAAATTCCCGCACGGCAAGGGGAAAACGCCTGCCGTGCGAGTGGTACTATTTCGTCATTGCAAATCCGTAAAACGGGCTGCGTCACGGCTGCAAATCAACATAAACCGTGCCGAGGGGGTTCATTTCGCCGGGCCGCCAGGCAAAGACCTTGAGGCAGGTGGCTCCGTCGGCCTCGAGCACACCGTCGGGGCCAAGGGCAGCGTCCAGCATGGAGCCGTCGGCTCCGTACACGGCGGCGTAGATATCCGCCGCCTGTGTGCAGACAGCCCCATAGGTATAGAGCGAATTTTCACGGGTGAGGCTTTCAAGGGTCAGGACGGGGGCGCTCTCCTCCGGAAGGGCGGCAAGCACCTCCGCCGCCGTCAAGGCCCGGTCATAGACCCGAAAGTCGTAAACCGTACCCTCAAAGGCGGGGTCGGACTCAAAGACCGACCTGCCGATATAGTTGGAGGCCGTATGACCCAGCTCCGCCGGGGTGAGGGCCGCCGTTCCCTCCGCCGCCTTATGCCCGTCCAAATACAGGGTCAGGCGGTGGCCGTCATGCACCAGTGTAGCGGTGACGCGGCGGCCGGCGGGCACTCCCTGAGCCGCGACGGAGCTTTCGCCATGATAGTCCGAGGGGGTTATGGCGGCGTAGGACTTGCCGTCGGGGCGATTGGGGGCAAAGAACAGATAGCCGGTGTCCGAGGTGTTGGCAAAGCACCAGAGCCAGGCGTAGGTGCGCTCGTCACGGCTTTCAAAGGTGACCGAAACCGTCACGGCGTCGCTTGCGGACAGCAGGCCTTGGGGCATGAGGATGCACGCCCCGTCGGAAAGGACGGCCTCGCCGCCGCCCACCACGGCTCCGAGGGGAGTTCCGTCGTTGCCGTAGGGGGACAGATCGGCGATTTTATCCCCATACATACGGCGAAAGTCGTAGTGGAGTATGGGCCCGTCGACCGGGCCGTCGGGGAGGTTGGCCTCACGGTTCATCATGTCGGCCCGGTGAAGGGCCTCGGCGGCCTCCACAAAGGCCGTGCCCGTAGGGGCGCCGGCTTCGCGCAGAGCCTGTGCCGCCGCAAGATAGCGGGACATGGAGCCGGCGGTGTAATCCCCGCCGGGCCGGTGATTGACGGTGGTTTTGCCGATAAGGCCGTCCACGCTGTCAAAGACCCATATATGCTCACAGACGCAGCGGACGGTCCCGTCCCTTTCCACGGTGACGTACAGCCTCTGATCCCCGACCTCATCGGGGCGGAGGATAACAAAGCCGTCGCTTTCGGTCATGGGCACCGTGCTTTGGGCGGTGTAGGCTTCCGGCGAGGATATGGCCACCACATACTGTCCGCCGGAGTACATATAGGCCCGGCTCCCGTCACTGTAGGTGCGGGTGTACGAGGTCTCGGCGGAGGGCAGATCGTTCCGGTCGGAAAACTCCACCCAGTCCAGCTCGACCCTGCCCTCGGTCTCCACCCGAAAGTAGGTCATACGCTGCCAGTAGCTCCGGCTGTCCATCGGCTCCGCCGCAGTGACCCACCGGTTGTCGGTGGAGGGGAGGTCAAAAACGGCAAAGGGCGGACTTTGGGTGTCACTGTTGTATACCTCTATGCGGGCGGGGGCGTCGGTGCGGAGCCGCAGGCTCAGGCTTCCGTAGGCGGGGTAGAAATCGTCGGTCACGAAGGATATCTCCCCGTCCCCGTCAAAGCGAACAAAGCCCATATCGGCGCCGTCATACCTGCCGTAAACGGTCTCCGCACCGCCGGAAATTACCGCACGGGTGCGGTTTTCGATCTGTTTGCGGTAGGCCGTGTCGGGGGTGAGATCAACGGGCGGCTCCGTCCCAAGGGCGGCGTCGCCGCTGAACAGCAGGGTCGAGCAGCCGAGGAAGTCCTCGCTGGCTCCCTCGGGCAGCATCAGCTCGTAGGCGCGAGCCAGATACTTGATGCGCCCGTCCTCCATATCCCAGCCCAGCTCGTACTTATAATAGTTGTAAAGTATGCCGATGTTGGGATAGAGGAGGCCCCGATTGCTGTCGTTGATGCTGTAGTACCACATGGCGTCGGGCTTTTCATCCACCTCGACGGGCAGATAGGGCACATCGAAGCCAAGGTTGTACTCTGAAATATAGTTGCCGCCGAAGAGCAGGCGGTGGTCGGCAAAGGCGAAGACCGTTACGCCGTTTTCACCGTCGGTGAGCCGCCCCGTCACGGGGTCCACAAGGGCGTTCTGACGCTGGGCGGTCATGGCGCAGACGGACAGGGCGCCTATGTCGCCGTAGGCGTGGCCCTGATCACGGCCCATCTCGCAGTGCTGAAGGTTGGTCTTGCCCTGATAGGTGACCTCCCTAATCACGCTGACAATGGAGCCGCTGCGGGGGTTGTCGTAATCCGAGTTGACGGTGGTTCGCTCCACGGCGGCGGCAAAGTCCTCTCTGTCGCCACGGAATATGGCGCTTGCCATGAAGGCCATGTTATTGATGGCGTGCTGGTTCATGAAGTGCCACCACCGGTTGTACTTTGGATAGCTAAGCTCCAGCAAATTCAGGAAAGCGGCGTTGTCCGCCTCTGTCCAGACAAAGTCGGGAACTCTGTCATAATCGCTGTAACGGAGTATCTCGGCGGCGAAGGTGAGCTTGTACATTCCCACGCCGAAGTGGAGCTGTTCGTTGTCGATAAGGTAGCGGTTCGGGTCGTGGATTATGGACTTCACCGTCGACCACTTGCGGATTATGCCAAGGGCGTTGCCCCGGTACACGTCGTCGCCGGTGATGTACCACATTATTGTCTGGGCAAAGCAGGTGTCGCTGTCGAAGCGGAGCCGCTGGGCCACAAACTCGTCGGATATATTCTCGTAATCGTGCTGGTCCGAAGCGTCGCCGTAGTGGACGCGGGGGTTTCGGGAGCTTTGGGGCAGGGCGGCGAACTCATCGAAGGCCGAGGCCCATGGTTCGTCGCCGGCCCGCACGTGGGACTGCATCCGGTCAAGGTCGGCTTTGTTCACGGTAATTCCGGGGTGAACGAAGCCGGCTCCGTCGGTGACCTCCCTCACCGAGGGGGCGTAGCCCGTTATCAGCTCCGCCGCGCCGGCGGGCATAGCCGCCAGCAGCAGGAGGAGCAGTGGGATAAGGAATTTTTTCATGGCTTAAGGCTCCCAATCGGAGGGCATTCTGACGATAATCTTCGGATAGCGGCCGCGGCTGACGGAGAATATCAGCAGCTTGTCGGACTCACCGCCGGAAGCCTCGGTAGAAATGTCGTCAAGGGTGATAGGCTCGTCGGTATAGCCCCGCCGGAAGTCGTCGTAATCAAACATCAGGTAGTGGCTGGCGTCCTCAATTATGAACATTGAGCCACCGGTAGAGTAGTAGGGCTGGATAGCTCCGGAGGAGCTGTCACGGTAGTACATGAGGTTGCCGTCTATCTTATAGATGTTGTCCACATAGGTGACGCTGTACTCGTTGTTGAAGCGGCCTATCTCGTTGGGCATATCCCAGACCTTGGCAACATTGGCGTAGCCGTTTGAGTTGTATACCTCTCTAAGCTCCACATAGTCGCCGGCGTCCTCAAGAGCCCAGGCCTCTTCATCGGTTATGATCTCGCCGTAGGTGTTGTAGTAGACCTTTTCGTAGCTGCCGTGGACACTAAGTGTGACGGCGCTGCCCCGCTTGGGACGGGAACCGTCCAGCGAACCGACAAGATCCTCCTCGCGCTCCACGGTGTAGCTGTTGACGGCTCCGCCGGGCTCCAAAAGATCAACGGTATAGGTCACATTGTCGCGGTCGTCATAATTTTCACGTATGGCCTTTACGACTCCGTGTACGTCCCAACTGGAAACAACGGCGTTTCTGTCCTCGGAGAAAATATAGACTATGTCGGGCTTGAGCCGCTCCCTGTTGTCCTTTAGGAAGCCGACCTTCAGGAAGCTGCGGTCAAAGTTGATGTTGCGGTAATCGTTCCAGCTAATTTGACTGGGGCTGTACTTGTTATCCACGTCATAGGCCAACACATACGTGGGGGCGCCGCCGTCGCATACCAGCGAATAGTCGTCGCCCGCGTCGGTGCGGGCCTGGAAGTTTATCCTGCCGAGACCGTAGTCGCGGCCCATGGTCCAGCCGGTTATGAACACGTGGGGATCGTCGAAGAGCTCGTCTACCCGCTCCTGTCCGTAGGTCTCCACAAGGGCACCGCGAACCTGGGCGGAAACATTGTTCTTGGCGTTGTCGCTGCACTCCAGCCAATCCAGCTCGGTTACGGACTTGATCTCTCCGCCGGAAACACGGAACTCGTAAACGGTATTTTCGCGGCGGTTTGTATCATTGTACAGCGCTATCAAGTCATCCTCCGTCAACTCGGAGCTCTTTGTCAGATCGAGGGTGAAAATCTCGTTGGTCATTGTGCCGGTACGGTCGGAGAAAAGGGTGACGCTGTTGATCCTGTCGACCTTGCCGCCGAACTTTCCGGCGTCGATATTGGCTATGACGCCGATAAAGGTGGATTTATTCTTCGAGCCGCGGATATATCTGACGCTGCCGCTGAGATCGATATAAGCGGTCACCTCGCCGCGCAGTACGTTTCGGCGCACTGTTTCGTCCTCGCTGTAGGTCTCGCCCATGTCTGAGGAACAGTAGGTATGGCCGAAGGGGTTGGTCATCTCGTACGTTACGCCGCCGATGTCATATAACGTCCCGTCAGAGACGCTTATATCGCCGGTCACAGTATTGACCGAAGCGGCCACAAGCAGAAAGTCACCGTTGTCGCAGAAATCAACTACCGCGTTGTACGGTATTTCGTCAAGAGCGGCAGGGCGGCCGTTGAGTACAACCTCGACCCTGTCCTTGTATGAAATGCCCCGCAGTATCGCCTTTGAGCGTTCGCCCTGAAGGTATGTCAAAGTATCTCCGTCGTACTCGCGCAGGAGACCTCCCTCCTTCATGCGGTATATGTCCATGCGTTCGACTCTGCCCTTTCTGGACACAAGGCGAACAAAGGCATTCACCATGGCAACGCTGTCGTAGTAGTCGCCGCCGTCAACAGTGATGCGGACACCGGAGGCGGTGCGCCACTTTCCGGAGGCGTAGTTCAGGCTGAAATTGCTGACAAGGCCGGGATCAAATACCGCGTCGGTGTCCTCAACTCCGTTTACCGCGGTTATATAGCCGTAGGCCACACTGTTGCCGGAATATACGTCTATATTCAGAGCCACGTCCTCGCTGTCGAACCATATCTCCGCCGTGAGGCCCCGTAGCTCCACGTTACTGTAGCTGTCGGGCAGAACGAGCTCGTATTTCTCGTCCCCGCAGACGGCGGTGAGCCTGCCCTTTCCGTAATCCACATCCAATATTTCGGCCTTGGTAAGGACTGTCACGTCCCAGAAATTGCTTATGAAAGTCCGTTCGCCGTCCAAGCGGTAATTCACCCCGTTATAGGTGTAGGTCGCGTCCGGCATCTGAACGGAAAGGGCGTTGGTCAACAGCCTGAAGAACTGGCTGTAGGTCAGAGTGTTGTCCTCAAAGGCGCTGACGCCCTTGAGCAGACCGATGCGGCCGGCCGTGCCCATGTATCCGCCGTTGGCCATAAAGTCCATACCCAGACCCTTGACAAGCGCCGCGATCAAATCGTCGGCCCGGGCGGCGTAATCCGGATAAAACCGCACGCCGGAGGGCCATATATCCATGTTTACGGCCTGGAGCACATAGCCGGACACCGCGTCCGTGGGATCGACATCCTCAAAGCCCGTGGCTCCGGGGGCAAACTCATCGCCGCCGGTGACCAGACGAACCGCCGCCGTCACGGCGTCGCGGTTGGTGACGGTGCCGCTCTCGGCAAAGATGCGGCCGCCGTCTATTACGCCAAGGTTTTTCAGCAGCCGAACTCTGTTTTCAAAGGCGGCGGAATTGCCCGTGCCGGACAAAAATGCCGTGTTGACATCGTCGGCGCTCATGAGCCGCCATGCCGAGGCGTTCTCCTTAGACTGCTGAGTGACGGCCCCGTTCTGGGCGGTCATATACAGACCGGAAAGCACGCTCCTCACATAGCAGCGACCGTTCTCCTGCTCAACCTCCCATTTTTGGTTGTCGCCGCCGGTGCCCCTCCAGAGAATGAGCTGGCCGCCGGGATTAAGGGAGCTGCCGGACACATCAACATAAGTGTCGGTTTCGGTGCTCTTTATGTTGAAGGCCGTACCGTTGGGAGAAAAGCTCCAGAACTGGCCCTCCGCACTCATGTTATATGCCGCCGTGGTAAGGCTGACATTGTCGTCCCCGACGGTGAGCGCGTCCGCCGTTCCGTCCAGCAGCAGCACCATTGTGCCGCCCACCTTGACGGGCGGAGCCTGAGGGCCGGCGACCTGACTCTCGCCCTCCATCTCGTCGGGGGTAAGCGCCTCCCAAACCGTGCCGTCCTGAGATATGAAGAGATTTTCGTCATCGCCCACCGCAAGGAAGCCGCCGCCCGCATAGGCCAGCAGTCCGTCGCCGTTGAGTGTGAACCGCTGAGTGTCAAGGCCCTTGTTGGCCGCGAGAACGACCCCACCGTCAACGGTTATGGCCCGGTTGTTAATGCGGTTATACACCGTTTGGCCGCTTATCCGCCAAATCTGGGCTCTGTCGCCGGCGGCGTAATCGGCCATGGTCAGGCTCGCTCCGTCGGCGGCAACGGTAAGCACCTTTCCGCCGCCGGCACGAAGCACAAGATCCTCCGCCGGAGCCGCGGCGGCTTCCGCGGTCTCCGGCGCGGCCTCCTCACCCTCGGCAAACACGGCGAAGGCCGGGCCAAAGGCAAGCAGCACGCAAAGTATAATTGAAAGTATTTTTTTCATAGTCTGTTCCTCCCTCAGTTCAGGCAGCCGTAAACTATCTTGGCGGCCATTGCTCTGGTAAGGTTGTCGGAGGGGGCAAAGACGTTGCCGCTGTATCCGTCGACGACGCCGGCCGCCCGCAGGGCCGTCACGGCCTCGATGGCGTAATCGCTGATGGCGCCGTTGTCATCAAAGGGCGTTACGGGCCCGCTGGTAAGGTCGATATAGCCCGCCATAAACAGTCTGTAGATTATAACCGCCATATCCTGACGGGTAATCAAATCGCCCACACCGAAGCGTCCGTCGCTGTAGCCCTGAATAACTCCCGCCTGAACCATTGTGGCCACATAGGGGGCGTACCAGGCGCTCGCGTCCACGTCCGTAAAGTCGCACTTGGCGTTCGGATCCGCCTTCATAAAGGCGGAAACGCATATCTTCACGAACTCCTCACGGGTTATGGGGGTATTTGGACGGAACACAAGCCCGGCCTCGGTCTCGCTGCCGGAGATTATGTTCTGTTCGGCAAGTCTGCCGACGGCGGTCGCCGCCCAATCGGGTATGTCGGCCTTATCGGCGAAAACATCCGTTCCGTCGGGTATTTTGGGTACTTCCTGCGCCACGCCGGTAAAGGGATTGTACGAAACACCGCCGCTGACAGTGCCGGAACCGCCGCCGCTGCCGCTGCCGCCGTGTCCGCCGCCGGAGCCTGAGCCGCCGCTGCTGCCGCTGCTTTCTACCTCGAAGCTGAAGGCGGACTTTTCATTTACGGACGTCTCTATCTCGCCGGACTCGAAGGAGTAATAGGTAACCGTTCCCTCCGCCTCGACGGTATAATCGCCCCGGCGCACCGCGCCAAAGCCCAACTGGCCGATGTCGGTAACGTATATAACTCCGTCGGCGTTTTCGGCCTCATATTTCAGGGTGAAGCGGCCGTCCTCTACACTGTATTCCGCTCCGGCGCCGGCAAGCTCCTCGCTGAGGGTCACGTCGTTTTTGCCGAGGGAGAGTCCGCCGGGTATGTCAACTGTAAGCTCGAGCCTGTAAATTGGCTGCATGTCCGCAAAGGCAAGGGAGAGCCTGTCGGTCTGACCCACCACAACGGATTTTTTACCGCTGATATCCACGGTGGGCTTTACCGCGGCAAGGTATTCAAAGTCCACGGGGAAGGCCCGCAGGGTCACCGGGGCGGAAAGCGCCCTGTATGCCACCGCTCCGTTGTCGGCGTTTTCGCCGCAGAGCTCCGCCGTTCTGGCCTGAACGGTCACGGTGTACATAATGCCGTTGGGCAGCCCGTCAAATGTGACCTCCTGAGCGCCCTTGGCGACGGAGTCAGAACGCTGACGGCCAAGAGAGTCGGTGACGGTGACCAGAATATCCTCATAGGTTCGGGTGTTCTCCTCGGTGGGATCGGTCCATGTCACTTTTATTTTGCCGTTAGAAGCGATGGCCGCCGCGTTTATTATATTATCGGAAACAAACACGTCGCTGCCGTTCAGCTCCAGACGGCTGAACCATGTACGGCCGGTCTCGGACTCGGAGAATATGCCCACCAGATAATCCCCATCCATTCTTACGGTGGCGGGAGCCTCGGAAACAAGAGTGTACTCAAGGCCGTCCGCAGAGTAGTAGGCGTAGAACTTGTTGGCCTTTTTCTCGAGCTTAAGCCAGATCGAGTCGCCGTGGTTATAGCTGCGGGCAAGCTGTGTGGCAGAGCCGGTGGTGCCCACTCTGTAAGCGAATTCCAGAGCCGCGCCGTTGTTGGCGCCCACGTCCAGCATTACCATTTTCTCATTTTCGCCGTCGCTTTGACGGAACATAAGTCCGCTTCTGCGCCACTGGTTGGAGCCTTCCTGACGGTCTATCTTGACGGAAACGGTGAAATCGCCGTCTCCGGACTTGGTGTAGAAATAGCCAAAGCTGTCCGGCGCGTTCCAAAGGTCGGTGCCGTAGCCGGAAAGGGCTATCTGATGATTACTGATTTCAACGCCCGCCGTAGACTGGTCATCCTGACCCACCTGACGGACGAAGAAGTTTCTGCCGCCAAGCTGACGGAGGATGCCGCTCTCGGCGTAGACGGTCTTTTCAACGGTATAGGTTTGGCCGTTGAAGGTTACGGACGCCACAACGGTGACGCTCCTGCCGACATAGCCGTTGTCGGCCATGTTCACGGTGAGACAGGCGGTCTGATAGTCAAGCTCGGTTATGGTGTCGCCGAAGGACTGATCCTTAAGGCTCCATGTTATGTGGCCGTACTCGCCGCTCATGGGAAGGTCATAGAGGACTCCCTCCTCGGTCTCGGTACGGGGCACAAGCTCGTACTCCCGAACGAACTTTACATCGAGAGGAAGTATCTCCACACTGATATGCGTATCCACACGGCTGAGTGTTACCGTGCTGCCCTCGACGGGTTCGCCGTTGACGGAATACGTCACCAGAGCGCCCTCGGGAACGCCGCAGCTGAGCTCGATCACGCTGTCGCCCCGTACGGAAGCGCCGGAAGCCACAGGCAGGCCGTCGATAAGGGCGGTGATGCCATCGTCAAAGGTGAGCGTCACATACTGAACATCCACAACATCCACCCTTGCGGAGGCCAGAGCGGCCGGAGCGGCGGTCAAAGTGCCGCTCTCAAAGGAATAATACGAAGCCGTGCCCTCCACCGTGATCTCATAGCCGCCAACGTTGTCGGCGACAAGGACAAAGGATGCGATCTCGGTTACGGGGCTGTTATCCCCGGTATAATTTATTACAAGTCCGCCGCCCGAAACATTCACCGTACATCCGGCCGCGGGACTGATGCTGTCCTCGGGGACGGCGACGCCCGCCGGGAACTTGACGGTCAGCTCATAGGAGGCAGCGGGCTGCGGTTCGGCAAAGGCCAGAGTCACTCTGTTCCTCTCGCCCACCATGACCTGTCCGCCAACCGTCATATTGACGGCGGGGGTCTTGGCGGCGTAATCGGCGGCGCTGAAGGGCATAGCCGTCAGAGTTACCGCCTTGCCGAGGGCGTTATAGGGAGTGGCGTTGTTTTCCCCGCCGGAGCAGAGCGTACCCGTTTTGGCTCGGAGCGAAACGGTGTATTCCGTCCCGTTCACAAGGCCCTCGAGCACCGCCCGTTCGGCTCCCTTCTCCGCCTCGGCGGTCACGGTCTCAGCACCTTCGGCGGAGGCGGTGACTTCCACGGTTTCAAAGGTAAAGCTGCTGTATTCGGCGGGGTCGATCCAGGTGACAAGAAGCTTGCCGTCGGAG
The DNA here is from genome assembly GCA_947630975.1 of uncultured Clostridia bacterium. Lineage (GTDB taxonomy): Bacteria > Bacillota > Clostridia > UMGS1883 > UMGS1883 > JAFLUQ01. The sequence goes on along the minus strand of CANRJP010000081.1, from coordinate 119 downwards.
GGTTCAGCCGCCGCTCCCGAAATGCCGCCGGAGACCAGCACGTCCTCGCCGTTTATCTCAAAGCGGCTGAAATAGCTGTATCCCTCGTCGCTGACCGCGTGTATACCGGCCAGATATTC
>CANRJP010000080.1 GCA_947630975.1 uncultured Clostridia bacterium | reverse complement strand
GCACCGTCGTAGTTCTCGCCGCCGCAGATGACCTGCTCTATCTGTCCGTCGGCGAGATATTTTTCTATGCTCACCGGGCCGATAAACGGGGCGCACATTATGCCCTTGTGCTTGAAGGGCAGCTCCAGCAGCAGCGGTATGCGCTCGTCCGCCCTCCGCTGGTTTTCGCAGGTGACGTTGAAAAATATGTTTTCCCAGCCGCCGCCCCAATCCTTAGGCAGGCAGTCCCTTACCCGCTGGGGCCGCTTGGTCAGAAGAAAAAATTTTACGTCGCGGCGGCGCCGCATAATGCTCCATGCCTCGCCCCGCCATTGGTCGGCCTCTTCAAGAAAGAAATCCGAGGTCATGCAGACCCTTATCAGTTCCCCGCTTTTTACCTTGTACCCGCCGTCCCTTGTCTTTTGCAGGGGATAATTAAAACCGGATTTTGTCTTGTATATGTCGGCCCCGTTTTTGTCCCGCGCCCTGTCGAGGAAGTACATATAGCAGTGCCGGCAGCCCTCGCTGCATTTTACGCAGCCGTGCCATGGGTTCCATATATCGTGCATATAAATACCTCCCGTCGGGTTTAATTGTACCATAAGTTTCAGGTGATTGCAATAAGTTTTTGTGACGGTGGTTTAATTACATAAACACGGTTGAAATTTTGAGGACAACGTGGTATTATTAAATTGAAACTTAATAAGGAGAAACAACGCATAGGCAATGGGGAATCGAACACCGCGACGGTTTAAAGCGGCAAAATTTCCCTCATTCCGTGTTAAAAATGCTCGGAAGGCGCCAGCCTTCCTGCGCTTTTTGCCTTGCCTGAGAAAAATTTTGCTCGCTTTAAACTCTTTCGGACCGTGCGGGAGGATATTTTTTCGTAGGCAAGGAAAAGGTTCCTCGGAATACTGACGTATTCCGAGCGGTTCTTTGACGCCGGCTACGGGAAAATACACCCCGCACGGCGCACGGGGTTCGACTCCTCATTGCCTATGGACAACTGGTTCACCGTTGAGGAAATTGACGCTCAAACCTTCGCGATAAGTGAATATAAGCATTGGGAAGAGACTCACTGTTATCTGCTGTGCGGCCGGGAAAGAGCGGCCCTGATCGATACCGGTTTGGGTATTTCAAATATCAGGAAAGTAGTGGATAGTTTGACAAGATTGCCTGTTACGGCGGTCACTACCCACGTCCACTGGGATCACATTGGCGGGCATAAATATTTTGACAGCATCGCCGTGCATGAGCTGGAGAAAGATTGGCTCTCCGTCAAGTTCCCGATGCCTCTTCAGGCGGTCAAGGATAATTTGACAAAATATCCCTGTGATTTTCCGGCGGAGTTTGATATTGACGCTTATCGCGTTTTTCAGGGTATGCCGCAAAGAATTTTGAAGGACGGCGACCGGCTGGAATTGGGCGGTCGGGAAATTCGGGTCGTCCACACACCGGGACACTCTCCCGGACATTGCTGCTTTTATGAGCCTGAGCGGGAATATCTGTTTTCCGGGGACTTGGTTTACAAGGGCTGTCTCTATGCCTTTTATCCCACCACCGACCCTCGGCTTTTTTATGATTCCGTAAAGCGTGTGCGGGGGTATAAAATCGCGAAAATTTTGCCCGGCCACCATCGGTTGAATATCCCTGTTTCCATTATGGACGAAATAGAGGCGGGATTTGCGCAAATAGAGAAGAGCGGCAAACTCAAGCGGGGGAACGGTCTGTTTGAGTTTGGAGATTTTCAAATTCAAATTTGAACGGAGCGCGGTGCTCATACATTTTTTGCCGGTAATTTCTGTTGACAATTTTATGTTTTGGTGGTATACTGAAAATAGAGGGGGTGTGATGCCATGGCCGAGAGCATACTTGTGAAGCGCAACGTAAAGGACAGCGTGTTCACCAATTTATTTCAGCATCCCAAATATGTGGCCCAGCTCTATGAGGCCCTGCATCCGGAGGTTGGAGCTGTTCCCGAGGACAGAATAGAAATTGTCACTCTGAAAAACATCCTCACGGACAGCATCTATAACGATCTTGGCTTTACCGTGGACGGTAGACTTGTAGTATTGGTAGAGGCTCAGAGTACATGGACGGTGAACATAATCATTCGCGGACTTATGTATCTGGTGCAGACTTATCAGGACTATATAGAGAAGGAGCAGCTAAATGTCTACGGTAGTTCAAAACTTGTTCTTCCCAAACCGGAGCTGTATGTTATTTACCCCGGTGAGAAAAAAGTGGAAGAAGGCTATATAACTCTTTCCGAGGAGTTTTTCGGCGGCGAACAGTCGGCGCTTGAGGTCAGAGTAGGAGTAATAACCGACGGTGAAAAAGGGGATATTATCAATCAATACGTGACCTTCACCAAAATCTACACTGAACAGCTTAAGAAGTATGGCCGCACCCGTGAGGCCATAGAGGAAACCATAAATATTTGCAAGGACGAAGATGTGTTAAAGGAATATTTGTCGAGCCATGAAGGAGAGGTGCATGATATTATGTTTTCACTGTTTGACGATGAGCAGATTTTAAACGCCACACTTAGAGACTATGAGAAAAAGGGCATGGAAAAAGGCCGTGCAGCGGGCCGCGCCGAGGGCCGCGAAGAGGGTATTCTTAAAACTATCAAAGCCATGATGAGCAGTCTGCACTTGACAGCCGAACAGGCCATCAACGCGGCCAATTTGCCTGAAAATGAGCGCAGCGCATATATATCGAAGCTCCAATCTGAAGCATGACGCCTCATTCCTTTGATGTTATTATACTAATCCCAATTAAAATCGCCAATTCGGTGCGGGCCTTTTTGCGCCGTACAGCGTCATCGGCCTTGCCAATACATACAGTATTGCCTGAGGCCTCTTCCTTGCCCGGCACAAAAAATCCTCGCCCCTCGGTTGACGCTTTTAATAGGGATTAGTATTAAACCGCTCAATCCAAAAGTGCGAGCAGATCCTCTTTTGTCATGGAGAGTATGCCGCCGCCCGCGTCGGAGGCTACCGAGGACAGTAGCGACGCCTTGTCCTCCTGAAGCTTAAGTATTTTCTCCTCGATGGTGTCCGTCGCTATCAGCTTATACACCTGTACGCCGGAGCGCTGGCCTATCCGATGGGCGCGGCCAGTGGCCTGATCCTGAGCCGCAACGTTCCACCAGGGGTCATAATGTATTACCACGTCGGCGGCGGTCAGGTTTAGGCCCGTTCCGCCGGCTTTCAGCGAGATCAGAAAGACTTGCGACTCACCGGCGTTGAAGCGCCTTACCAGTTCTGCCCGCTTCTCTTTCGGAGTGGAGCCCTGCAGGGTAAAGCTGGAAATTCCAAGCTCCTTAAGGAGCGGACGAATACGGTCCAGCATGGAGGTAAACTGAGAGAACAGTAAAATCTGGTGCCCGTTTTGGGCCATACCGGCACACAGCTCGAGGCACGCCTCCAGCTTGCCGGACGGGCCGGCATAATTTTCATAGCAAAGCGCCGGATCGCAGCATATTTGCCGGAGCCGGGTGAGTGCCGACAAAATCTGAAGCTTGCCGCCGCCGTTATCAAGATCGCCTTTCAGCTTCGCCGCCGTGGCGAGGTATATTTTACGCTCGTCCTTGGACATCGATATGCGGCGCACGTGCTCGATTACCGGCGGGAGCTCTCGGAGCACGTCCTTTTTCAGCCTCCTCAGCATAAACGGCTTCACAAGCCGCCGGAGACGGGTCAGCGCCTCCGCATCGCCGCTTTTCACGGCGGGTTTTTCCAACTTTTCCACAAATGTGCCGTGAGTGTAGAGATACCCCGGCATCAAAAAATCAAAGAGGTTCCACAGCTCACTGAGCCTGTTTTCGATGGGCGTGCCGGTCAGTATGAAGCGTTGGCGGCATCGCAGACGTTTTACGGCTTTTGAAATCAGGGTGGAGCTGTTTTTTATATATTGACCCTCGTCAAGCACACAGCAGTAAAAGTCCGTGCTCTCATACCGCGCTATGTCCTGACGCAGAAGCTCGTAGGAGGTAACAACTATATCGGCGTTTTTGGCTTTGGACAGCAGCTTTTCTCTCTCCGCCGCCGTGCCCATTATCGCCGCGGCCTTTAGCTCCGGCGCGAATTTGCCAAGCTCGTCTGTCCAGTTTAAAATCAGCGACGCGGGACATATCACAAGATTTGCTTTACCGACGGCGGAGCGGCTTGCCGTTTTGAAAAAAGCTATCATCTGTACCGTTTTGCCGAGACCCATTTCATCGGCTAAAATTCCTCCGAAGCCGCAGCTTTCCAAGGCCTTCAGCCACTGAAAGCCCAGCTTTTGATACGGACGCAGAATTTTTTCAAAACCGTCGGGAACGGCATAGTCGCTGTCGGTCAGGGATTTGAAATTCCGCGCCATGTCCCGGAAACGGCTGTCGCGACTGACGCTTACATCATTGCGCTCGGACAAAAGTCCGTCAATGTACAGCGCACGATAGGCCGGAAGCTCCGCGTGGCCGCTTTTCAAATCCTTGTCGGAGAGCCGGAGCATATGGCTCATTTCCGCCAGTGTCTCATACGACGAGCCGTCAAGGGTGAGATAACGCCCGTCGCGGAGCCTGTGGTATCGGCGCTTTTTAAGCAGGCTTTGATAAAGCTCCTCCAGCTCCTCCGCGGGGAATTCGCCTGTGTCGATGTCCAGCAGCAGCGAGCCGTCGGATATGCCGATCCCTACCGCCGCCGGAGAGGGCCGGAAATTCATGCCGCGCAGACGGTCGGAGATAAAGACTTCCCCGCGCTTGATAAACTCATCCATACCGGCGGTCAGAAAGTCGTATACGGCGTCGTCCCCCGAAAGGGAAAATTCTCCGTCTTCCGGCTCCTTTTGTAAAAAACGTCCCGCAAAAGCCAGATGCTCCTTTTCGGCGGGAAGATTTCTTTTCAGTCCGTCATACCCCGCGTCGGACGGGGTCAGCTCCAGCTCTCCGTAAAGGAACCGTACCTCCAGCTTGAGAACTTTACCGTCAGGGTCAATGTCAAAATAAAACCTTGTTCCGCATTCGTCGGGCGTGTACTGTTCCATCAAACCCTCCGGGTCGTCCACTGCGGCAACGCCATCGAGCTTTGAAAGAACATAAGCGCAAAACGTGGGCATATCGTCCGGCAGTATGCGCATTTCTCTGTCCCGTCCGGACAAAAGGGGATAGACCCATTGCATGAATTCGTCCCCGCACCGAAGGAGTCCGCTGCCGTTCCACGCATAGAGCTGCTTACGGCTCCCGAAAAACCAGGTTTTCCCCGGAGCCTCGACGGATACCCTCACCGCGCCTTTGTCGGAAGAAAGCGTCACGCGAACAGGCGGGTTTCCGTCACCGACTGTCAGTCTTCCGCCGTATCTTTCACGGACTCCGTCGGGGAACCGCAGAAGAATGTTATACAGGCGGTCAAAGGCCGAGGCCGTGAGAGTAACGGCATCGTTCGAATAACCGGGTCTTAAGCTGCCGGTATAACCGTAAGAATAACGGTATGTGGGAATAATTGATGAAAACTCCTCGGATTCGTCCATAAGCAGCTCTATCAGGGCTCTTGACGGCTCGTCAAAATTTTCTATTCCGTGAAACAGAGTCAGGCTCTTGCCGTAAGTGACGGTGTCCCGGTTTATGACGTTCCTGATAAAATTATTTATGTTTTTTACCACATACATTTTTCCCGTTCCCACGGAAAGAAGCAGTTCGGGATATATGCCGTTGGCGGGAATGAGGTTGAGCCTCGGCATCAGATGGGCCGTTGCCGCCGGAATTTCGGTAAGGGATTTTTCGACATACATATCGATGAGCGTTTTTGCCTGCGGGCTGGTTCCGCTCGGAACTTGTTTCGGTATTTTCGGTATGTAGTCCCCGTAAGCCGCCGGAACTTTTTTCCCGACAGAAAGGCTGTGCTCACATTCCAGCATGGCGGCGGCCAGATGCTTGCATATGCCGCGATCCTCAAATCTCGGGCAGGAGCAGTGCATATCCGCGAACGTATCTCCGTCTATATCCGTCAGGTATATGTCCGTCTCGTACCTGTGATTCCCTTGGACAAAGCACGAAAAAATCACGTCATCTCCAAAAAAAGTCAAGTCGGTGTTTTCCACCATGCCGTTTGCGTAATATTCCATGCCGCGGCTGAAATCTTGAAAGCTAAAGAGACTCTTTATGTATTTTCTGTCAAATGACATATTTATCCTCCCGTCTGTTTGTGGGCTTTTGAGGCCGTGCCTTGGTGCATACCTTCCGCCGGTTTTATCTAATTGTACCACAGATTTAAGGTGATTGCAACAAGTTTTTGCGGCGCTCCGGTATTTCGTTTGTACAGATTTACATAGCACCGTTTTCAAGCCTGTAACGCTAAACATTTTTTGCCGGCAATTTCTGTTGACAATTTTATATTTTGGTGGTATACTGAAAATAGAGGGGAAGTGGTGCCATGGCCGAGAGCATACTTGTGAAGCGCAACGTAAAGGACAGCGTGTTCACCAATCTGTTTCAGCATCCCAAATATGTGGCCCAGCTCTATGAGGCCCTGCATCCGGAGGTTGGAGCTGTTCCCGAGGAAAGAATAGAAATTGTCACGCTGAAAAATATCCTTACGGACAGCATCTATAACGACCTTGGCTTTACCGTGGATGGGCGGCTTGTTGTATTGGTAGAGGCTCAGAGTACATGGACGGTGAACATAATCATTCGCGGCTTAATGTATCTGGTGCAGACTTATCAGGACTATATCGAGAAGGAGCAGCTAAACGTCTACGGTAGTTCAAAACTTGTTCTTCCCAAACCGGAGCTGTATGTTATTTACACCGGAGAGAAGAAAGTGGATGAAGGCTATATAACTCTTTCTGAGGAGTTTTTCGGTGGCGAGCAGTCGGCACTTGAGGTCAGAGTGGGCGTCATAACCGACGGTGAAAAAGGGGATATAATCAACCAATATGTGACCTTCACCAAAATCTACACCGAACAGCTTAAAAAGCATGGCCGCACCCGAGAGGCCATTGAGGAAACCATAAATATTTGCAAGGACGAAAATGTGTTAAAAGAATATTTGTCAAGCCATGAAGGAGAGGTGCATGATATTATGTTCTCACTGTTTGACGATGAGCAAATTTTAAACGCCACACTTAGAGACTATGAGAAAAAGGGCATGGAAAAAGGCCGTGCAGCGGGCCGCGCCGAGGGCCGTAAGGAAGGTCGTGCCGAGGGCATAATTGAAAACACAAAAAAGCTTGTGTTCCGCCTCCTCGGAAAGAACAAATCCGACGAGGACATAATGGACACGCTGGACATTTCCCGCGAGGCCTTGATGCAGCTCAAGGCCGAGTACGCAAAATCATAAAACATAAACAATACGGGCATGGATTTGAACCGCTGAAGTTCTGATCCATGCCTTTGTCTTGTCGGACAGAGAGAACAGATATATTCCGATTATGCGAATACACTTAAGGCAATATGGGCACAATCTCTGTGCGGTATTGCCTTAACTTAATGCGGTTCACCGTCAGACGATGTCTATCCCCTCAAAGGAGAAGGCTTTTCCTCGCCTCAAATACTATCAATGACGGGCAACACATAGGCCTCCACTCGTATTTTATACTATTGTTCCTCTTTCACGCCGCTGACAGTATTGTAGTAGGTATTAGACGTGAGCTTATACACCGCCGCATAAAACAGAGCGAAGGCAAGGACGCTTATTCCCGTTGTGGCGGCGAAAAATCCGATGTTGTCCATGTTGAACAGCAACAGCAGCTTGCGGATTATGGGAAAGGCAAAGACTATGTGCAGGGCGGCCATCGCCAGGGGCAGGAAGAATACCGTCAGCAGCTGGGAATTAATGCTGCGGCGTATTTCCCGTTTTGTCATGCCCACCTTCCGCATTATCTCAAAACGGCTCTGATCCTCGTAACCCTCGGAAATTTGCTTGTAGTAAATTATCAGCACGGCGGCGATGAGGAAAACAAGGCTCATGATGATGCCGATATAAAACAGCGAACCGAAAATGCTGAAATAATCCCGACGCTCATTTTCGCGGCTTTCAAGGGTGCAGGAGGTAAAGCCCAGCCTTTCCTTTATTCCGCTGTCACTCAAAAAGGCGGGAAGCCCGTTTATAAATTCTTCCTGATCGTCCGGCTCAATGTCAAAATTATAGACGAGGCTCCGGCGCAGCAGAGGATCGCCGTTGAAGTTGGCCAGTCCCGCAAGACCCCTCGCCGCCGCTTCGAGGTCGGGTACAACAAGGTTCAGGCTCGTAAGCATATTCATAGAGGTCTCACCGTTTTCAATGAACTTTCGGAGCCTCTTTTTTATGCGGAAGGCCGCGCCTCCGGAAATCGACAAAGTGTCGGCCTTAAAGCTGTTACGGTTCACATAGAGCAGAGCCTCGCCGGGGGCGAGAGTCTCGTTTTCCCCCATAACGGCGTTGTAGTCCGACAGAGGTATAAAATAAATCATTCTTGCGTCGGCCGCCGAAGAGAGCTTTGTTATGTCCGGCTCTATTACATTTCCGTTCAAACCGCCGCTGATTGTCAGGCTGCGGAAATGATAGGCGTTTTCGGGAGCGCCGACGTTGCTTTTTACATAACCGTCAACAGCGGCGATGATATCTTCGGTATTTTCGTCCGACAGTGCATCCATACCGTCAGCCCTCAGGAGCAGGTTCACATCTCTGGGATAGCGGTCGGAAATAACGCTCTCACAGCCAAAGTACAGACAGGAGGTCGAGGCTATGGTGACCAGCACCATGGTGGCAAGAATACATATCGAGGCCAGCCCAGCGCCGTTGCGCTTCATCCGGTAAGCCATTGATGACACGGACACAAAATGGTTGGGCCTGTAATAGTAGCCCTTGTTTTTCTGCAAAAGCCGGCAAAAGGCCACCGAGCCTGCTATCATCACCATATAAGTGCCGATTATCACCATCACTACCGCCGCGAAAAACACCAGCAGCGCCTCCACGGGATCCTTTATCGTCACGGCCAGCCAGTATGCCGCCGCCAGAAGAAGCACGCCCATTATACCCACGAGCCAGTTGGCCTTAGGCGGTTTTTCTCCGGCACTTTCGCTGCGCAAAAGCGATATGGCGCTGGAAAACCGCACCTGCAATACGGAGTTCAGCAGAAGGAGCAGGAAAATTGCGCCGAACACCTCCAACGTTCTTTTTATAGCCAAAGTCGAAACTGAAAGCCTGTAGTTCGCCTCCTCGCCCATGATCCTGACCATGCCCAGCTCCGCCATCTTTGAGAAGGCTATACCGCCGATCAGGCCAAGAACTATGGAAAAGACCGCGACAATAACGGTCTCCCAAAACAGGATACGGGCTATATTGCCTTTGCCCATGCCCAATATGCTGTAAAGCCCAAATTCCTTTTTTCTCCGCTTCATGAGGAAGGAATTGGTGTAAAACAGGAATATTCCGGAAAATACCATTATGACCCAACTGCCAAGGGCAAAAATCTGCCGCATTGTTTCCGCGCCGAAGGTGGAGGAGAGAATGTCGCCCGAAGCCAGGTACATAATGATATAGAACATCATGACCATTCCGGCACACGTGAGAATAAAGGGCAGGAAGGTTCGCCGGTTTTTACGTATGCCATCGGCGGCCAATCGCGGATAAAATCCGATTTTCATTTTACATTCCCTCCCGTCGCAAGGAGAGTGAGTGTGTCGCTGATCTTCTGATACATTTCCTCGTCCGTACTTGCACCTTTGTATATCTGATGAAACACCTCGCCGTCCTTAATGAACAGAACCCGCCCCGAAGAGCTGGCGGCCTTTACGGAGTGAGTGACCATAAGTATAGTCTGACCTAATGAATTTACTTCGGTAAAGAGCCGAAGCAGTTCGTCCGATGATCTGGAATCCAGCGCGCCGGTGGGCTCGTCGGCCAGTATCAGCTTTGGCTCCGTTATCATTGCTCGGGCGACGGCGGCACGCTGCTTTTGTCCGCCGGAGATCTCATAGGGATATTTCTTCAATATTTTTTCAATTCCCAGCCGGGCGGCGATGGGAACAAGGCGGCTGTGCATTTCCTTATAGCTTTTTCCCGCCAGAACCAGCGGAAGATATATGTTGTCCTCAACGGTGAACGTGTCAAGCAGATTGAACTCCTGGAACACAAAGCCCAGATTGTCCCGGCGGAAGGCGGCGACGGCAGACTCCTTTACGTCCCGCAGATTTTTGCCGTCCAAAATCACCGTGCCGCCGGTGGGTCTGTCCAATGCCGCGAGAATGTTCAGCAGCGTTGTTTTGCCTGAGCCGGACTCGCCCATAATAGCCACGTATTCACCCTGTTCAACAGTGAAATTCACGTTTCTCAGGGCCTCGACCTTGTCTCCTCCGAGGCGGGTGGAATAGACTTTCCTCAGCCCGCTGACCTCTAAAATACTCATAGCAGTACCTCCTTAAAGTTTCTGCCTGTATTTTATCACAAACGGGAAATGCCCCGCCATAGATTTGGCTTACATTTCCCGTCCCAGTCTTACATTTTTGTCACTCGGCCCTCAAATTGTACTGCTTCAGATTTAATCTGACAACGGTTCCTTTGTTGAGCTCCGAGGTTATGCTTATCCCTATTCCAAGCTTGTCACAGATACGCTTGCAGAGATATAGCCCTATACCGCTGGCCCGCCTGTCGCTGCGGCCGTTGCAGCCGGTGTAGCCCTTTTCAAATACTCTCGGCAGATCGGCGGGATCGATGCCTATGCCGGTGTCCTCCATGCAAAGCGTATAAGCTCCGTCAGCGTAAATTCTTATTTCGCCCTCCCGGGTATATTTGAGAGCATTGGACAAAAGCTGTTCCATAACGAAGGACAGCCACTTGCCGTCGGTGACGGCGGTCAGACCCGTGGGCGTATAGTTCAGCCGCAGTCCGCGGTCAATAAATTCGGCGGAGAATTTCGCCGCGGTCTGTTTAATGATTTCGTCTACGTTCTGCTTTCTGAACAAAAAATCGCTGAAATCGGAGTCCATACGCATAAAGGCCAGCACCATATCCACATACTGCTCTATCTGAAACAGGTCGGAGGTCAGCTTACGCGAGACGGCGGTGTCCTCCTTTTCCAGAGTGAGGCGCATGGAGGTTATGGGCGTCTTTATCTGGTGAGCCCAGAGCGTGTAATATTCCGTCATATCCCGGTAACGGGCCGAGAATGCCGTCTCCGTCTCGACCGTCTCCCGCTGGAGGTTACGTATTATTTTCTGATAATCCGCGCTCTCCACCGTTTCCGGCTCGGGCAGGGCGGAGATCATGGCGGCGGTGAGTTCCCGTATTTCAAGGAGATTTTTATGCCTTTTCCTGACCCGTAAAAAGTCATACGAAACAAACGCCGCGCCCAGCAGCGCACACAGCAGCGCCGGATAGACGGCGGCCCTCACCGGCAGGCGGCAGAGGAAAAAGCAGAGACAGAAAACGCCGCAGAACAGGAAAAAAACGAAAATATCCCTCCGCCGCTGACGCAGATATGCAAAGAAAAGCTTCATTCAAAATTCACTCCACTATATAACCCGTTCCCACCCTTGTGACGATAAAGTTTTCCAGACCGGCGGCGTCCAGCTTTTTACGAAGGCGGTTTATATTGACGGTCAGAGTGTTCTCGTCCACAAACTCGTGAGTTTTCCAAAGCCGCTCCATAAGGCGTTCACGGCTGACGGTTTTACCTTTGTTTTCCATAAGGCAAAGCAGGATACGGTACTCGTTTTTGGACAGGGGAAGGGTCTCGCCGTTATAGCTCAATGTGTTGTCTCCGGTGTTGAGCAAGGCTCCCCGGTGCTCCATAACCGGGGCGGCGGAGGCGAAGTCATAGCTCCTTCTCAGCAGCGCCCGAATTTTTGCGGTCAAAACATCCATACCGAAGGGCTTGGCGACGAAATCGTCGGCCCCCATATTGACGGCCATGACTATATTCATGTTGTCCGCCGCCGAGGAAATGAAAATAATGGGCACCTTCGAGGTCTTGCGTATTTCGGCGCACCAATAGTAGCCGTTAAAAAAAGGGAGTCCTATGTCCATCAGTACGATGTGGGGCTGATAAGCCGTAAATTCCCCCAGCACGTCCCGAAAATTTTCCGCCGTCCGGACGTCCATTCCCCAAAGCTCGGCCTGTTCCGCCACCTCGTCGGCTATCCCTTTGTCGTCCTCAACTATGAAAAGCCTGTACATTCTACCACCACACTTTTTTATATTATTATACATTTTAAATACTTATAAATCAACGTTTTCGCCGATTTTTCACAAAATTGTAAGAATTATACTAATCCTGCTATAATAAATTTATGGATAGTGAACACGGCAGCCGGTCATGTTCATATCCATCTTGTTGCTGAAACTTCTATAATGAGATCGCTTTACTCGACATGATCTACCCCGGTGTAAACTCACTTTTTTACAGCCCCGCAAGAGAGGACGGTTCTCAAAAGTGGGTCGATTTTGCCGCGTCTTTTTGGCATGTGGACTGCGTCCGCAGCATTGGGCTTTCAGCTTTTACGGAACGCTACCGCAAATGGTGCAAACGCCACGGCTACAACTTCCAACCGCACAAGCCGCAGGAGATCTTCACCGGTTCTAAAGGACTGATTGCCGTATTTCGTTTACATGCCCGCCGGAACAAACAAGTTTTTGCGCATTTACTACAAGTGTAAAGGAATATTTAGCCTCTTTAGCTGAGGCAGATTAACCCGCGATCCTATCTCTTTTTTGATCGGCGCTTTTGCGGTGGTCTTTTTTTATTTGCAGGCTTAATTAAAATCAGACACCGAGCGACGAGAATTTTTTGTGTCAGGCAAGGAAGAGGCCGCAGGCAATACTGTAGTCAAGCACTGAGGGCCCCACAAAAACAACCATGTTGTTTTTGTGGAAAGAGGAGAAGCGACCGATTGAGCCAAAATTCTAATTTTCGCAAAAATTAGAATTTGCGATATGAGGTCAGCTTCGACGAGATGGCGTGAAAAAGGCCGTCGCAAATGTCTGATTTTAGTTGGGGATTAGTATGAAAAGCGGCCGCCGAAGCGACCGCTTTTTACACAGTGTTTATTCCTTGTGGAACAGGCCCTTTATCTTGTCCACTATGCCGCTGCCCTCTTCCTCGGCCTTTTCGAGGAGGTTGCCGGCCTCGTCCTTGATCTTGTCAAAGTCGATGTGAGAGAATTTCTCCTTGATCTTGTCGAGATATTCGCCCTCGCCGAACTTTTCCTTGACATGGGTCACAACGGCCTTTACCTGCTCGTCGGGAAGATCGACGCCGAAGGTCTGCTCGATGGTGTGGATTGGATCCTTCTTGAAAGCCTCTTTGGTGGCTTCGTCCTTGGCCAGCTTTTCAACGGCCTCTTTGATTTCTTTTACATCCATTTTTTTCATCCTCCTTATTTTTATTCATATTAATTATACCCAAAAAATGTAAAATTGTCAACTGCTATTTGAAATTTTTGAAAAAATGCGATTTTTCATTTTTTCATGATCACTTCAGCATGGGATAAGCGAGCCATGTACCGAAGAAATCTTCCGCCAGTTTGTCCAGTTGAGTAAGCATCGCGCTATTTATTCAGCGTAAAAGCAAATTAAAATGCTTTTATACTAATCCCAATTAAAAACGTCAACTGATTTATCAGAAGTTTTATCCCGGTTGTTCCTGATCTTTTTTTATTTCAGAATCATTTCGGCAACATTTATTGGTTTGGCAAGAACTTTTGTTCCATCTGCGGTTGAACCAGTGGCAAATATTGTCCCCCAATATCCCATCGGATTCTTTCCACCGAAAACCGTCGAAGCCATACTTCTGTCTTTCCAAACAGGGAGATCATGCATGTTTTCAAGAAAAGTTTGGATATTTTCCCATAGCTTATCTGGAAACTTCTGTTGGAACAAATTCTGGTCATCATACATTTCGCCAGTAAATGCAAAGTAGTTTTTTGAAAAAAATATTGATTATCTCAAAAAGCCTTGATTTTACGGGCAGTTTCGCAGGGTAACAAGCCGAATTTACTACTCATTTACTACGTTTGAGGAAAGAGCCTTGATATGCGCCCCACTTCCTGCGAGATAAAAGCCCAAAGACACGGCACATCAGCATAGACCAAATACACGACAACTGAATATCGACCGCAAAGGCGG
>CANRJP010000079.1 GCA_947630975.1 uncultured Clostridia bacterium | reverse complement strand
CTCCGGGTTATGAGCCTTAGTCCGTGACGTTGCATATCTGTGAAAACCTTGGATTTATGTGGTTTTGCGTGGGTTGCAATGTGGCCTCATGTTGGTTTATGTCGGTTTATTTTGTTGCGGCGTGTCGCATGGAAAGGAGCTAAACGGTCGGCACGCTGTCAACATAGCAGCTGTCAGGGCACAAATCAACTTTATTGTTCCAGACAACATTGCTGTCAACAGCCGGGTCGATGTCCCACGATACGCAGTGCGTATCATCGAGATATACACGCTTGAAATTCTCAAATTGAGCAAAAGGAGCAAACACTGTGCCGGCTTTTAAAAAGGGTTTGCAATCCAAAATTCTCCGTTCGCCGTTATCAAAATCAAGAGTAAGCGTAAAGTCGTTGTTGGGAGACACGGCGGTAATACGCTTACGCCCCGAGGCAAAATATTCCGCCATAGGCTGGTCAAAGCCATTGGCGAGGTAATAATTTACATCCTTTTTCATGCGGCTTCTCCTTATCTCAGAGGCTCTATTGCAAAAAGCTCCTGCCTGTTTTCTGCGAGAACCCAGTTCTCGAGCAGCTCTTCTTGGTGAAAGGCAGCCCAGCCAAGGAGCATTTTTAACTGTTTGCTCGGCATTGAGCCCTCGATCACCTCAAGTTCTTTTATTGATACAATAACCTCTTCGCCGCCATAGGTGGCGTGGAAGTGAGGCGGCTGGTGTTCGCGCCAGTTAATATATATTTTTATTCCTCTGAACATACTTATTGTTGGCAAAAGAACCACTCTCCAATCATCTATAAAAATTATACCACTTCTCTCGCCTCAATGTCAAGTGGCGGCATGACAAAATGACAAAAATGACGTTTTTATTTTTAAATTTTCAAAGTAATAAAAAAATAATTTCCAGAATGAGCCAGGAGCAATTTTCACGGGTGGGGTATGCGGAATATTATATATGCGTTTAAAGCGGACCAGAGGGGTTCCCAGTAAGTGTAAAAAGGATTATGGGTTCAAGCCGAATAATCGATGATTAGGAAAGGTGATTTTTCAAGGTGTTTTCGTTTAGGGTATAGTTATGGCCGACTACTATAAAAGGCGGATAACCGCGACTAAGGCCATGCAGCTTTTAGGATTGAAAACCAGTACATTTTATAAATTCCTTAACGCAGAGAAAATAGATGACGACCGGGAGATAGAATTATAGGTTACATAATTTTTCTTGATTTTGACTTGTTCGTATACTTGTCTGCTAATATCCTACTGCCGGTATAGAAAAAGGAGACTTGGGGACAGCCCCCTTTCCCCGCCGTGAGAGGAGACTGTTTTTGTATAGAGCCAACTGACCGGGGAGACATTGGCGGGAATGAGAAAATTTTAAGCTTTTTATAAAAAGGGCTTTACAAGTGAAAAATTGTGTGTTATAATGTTAGTGCGACATAATTGATATTGCCAAAAACAAGGACACGCTTTTTTGCGTGTACGCTTTTGCGTACAATTTTTTTCGTGTCATAAAGAGTGAATAAGATACCCGTAGAGGGTGTAACCTATTGGAAGTGGTAAAAATGCTGCTCATATAGGCTACACCGGGCAACGCTTCGTATGACTATTGCTAAAAGCGTTCCTTGAGGGCTATATCAATTTATGTCGCAGTAAATTCGGAGCAAGCATTTTTCGATGCGCAGCTTCGAATGGCTGCGCATTTTTTATTTGCGCTAAAACTTATTACATATAGGAGGAAACACAAATGAACAAGCTCAAAAAGTTGGCCGTGCTCATGTGCATGGCGATTACATTGGCCCTCGCACCGGCGCTGACCGTCAGCGCGGCGCAAGCTCCGGAAGGACTGGAGTATGATGTATTTGACGACTATGTGTAGATTACCGATTACACAGGCTCCGCGACAAGTCTGAACATCCCGGCAGAAATTGAAGGCAAGCCCGTAACGGAGATTGGCGACTTTGCGTTTGAATGCTGCGACAGTCTTTCTGATGTAAACATTTCGGACAACGTAAAACGTATTGGTTATAAAGCGTTTGAAAAATGTACAAACCTAAAAATGTCAGCATTGGAAAAAACGTTGAGGATTTTGGTACAGGTGTGTTTGCCGAGACACCTGTTTACAACGACAAATCCAACTGGAAAGGGAACGCTCTCTATATATGTGATTATCTTATAACTGTAAATCCGGACGCATCAGGCGCATTTTCTGTTGCTCCCGGCACTCACGCAATAGCCGGAGGAGCATTTGCCTCCTGCGGGATTACGGATGTTAACATTCCCGACGGTGTAATCGGCATCGGAGAATGGGCATTCACTTACCGTGAAAAACTTACGCATTTAGAGCTGCCGGACAGTGTTGCATTTATTGGGGAGGAGGTTATCGATGCTACGCCTATTGAAACGATTATTCTTCCCAAAAATCTTAAAGAAATCGGAGAACACACATTTTGGAGTCACAGTAAGCTAAAGAAAATAACGATTTCATCAGGTGTACAATCCATTGGCTATGAGGCATTTGCATTCTGTGAGTGCCTTAGTGAAGTCATATTTGAAGAAGGAAATCTTAAAAGTATTGACATAAATGCATTCCTCGACTGTGACCTCATTACGGAATTGGATCTTCCAAAAAGCTTGGAAGTAATTGGTCAACGGGCTTTTTTCGGCTGCAAGAATTTGAGAAGCTTTATGGTGGGGAACAATCTCAAAACCATTGAACGATGGCCATTTCAAGACAGCACAAGCCTCAAAGACGTATACTACATGGGTGCTAAAGAAGAGTGGCAGCTAATAGATATAGACGAAATGAACAAAGAACTCACAAGCGCCAACATCCACTACAACAGCGTTATGCCCGAGCCAGAACCCGCGCCGGAAATCGGCACTCCGGAAATTACCGTAAGCGGCGGAACGCTGAGCATCACCGTGGCGGCCGAAAACGTGCCCGGAGCTTATCACCGTTGCCATGACGGCCGACGGAAAGGTCATCGACATCGCCCCGGTGGAAAACGGCAAAGCCAGTCTCGACGCCGAGGGCGTCAAAACCGTGAAGGTCTTCTGCTGGGAGAGCCTCGAAAGCATGAGGCCCCTTTGCGAAGCGAAGGAAGTTACAGTTTAGGCCGTAAAAATAAGAGGGTGTGACTCCCCTTAATATATTCCCCGGCGCGTCGGGCTTAGGCTCGAACCCTCACGCGTCGGGGACGTTTTGTTGACGGTGACAAAAATGACAAAATAATTTTGAATAATTTTAACATATATATAGGCCCTCGGGGTGAGAAGGTTCAGCATTGCGCCTCTCGCTCCGAGGGCCTTTTTTTATTTTCTCAAAGAATTTTCGCCTTACCAAATCGGGGCGGGAGAGTTTGAACGGGTAATTAATTAGATAAAAGGACTGTTTTATGGGCTTTTTAAGGGAAATTTTTTTGGAGAAGGAGTTACCAAAGAGAGGTAAAGAGAAAAAATCTAGTAATTAGGTTAGTTTTGTCAAGCCATGATACATTGGTTTTAATATTAACCAAAAAATTTAGGTGGTGATATTATGCAGGGATATGTAAGAAACGGTGATTTCTACTCCATTCTCGACGAGAAAAACGGACGGATTGAATTTTTGACTAAGGGTCGAAAAGTGATAGGTCAGACAAGATTATTTAATAAGGATATTAAAGCCATAGGGAATTATCAGACAGACTCCTTGAAGCTGCTTAACCGGGCCTGGGGTCAGCCTTTCACAGGATATAGCAGGCCGAGCAACTGGTATCTTGATTATGACTACTATATAAATAATGGGATTGCCGCGATTTATAAGGGTAATACCTTAATAGCCGCGTTTGTCATACTTTCTGACAATATGTATGCCGTGGAGTACCTCCTTGACGTTCAGTTTAGACTAATAGAGAGGTATATAAATCCACAGCGAATTGCTTGATAAAATGGGTGGCATAAATGGAACGCCGGTACTAATTGATGATACATCGCTTTACGAAGAGGACAACTTACACAAATTTATTTATCGCCTTGCAGAGGGCAAAGAACGTGGTAGGTTGGGCAAGAACTATGAAAAAGCTAATGTGGCAGTGTGGAATACAGCCACGTTTTTGACGGCGGAGCGTCCAATATTGATTGACGAGACAGTTGCAAAAAAACTTGAAGGCGTAGTCGGACGGCTGATTGAAATAAACGTCAGCGGGAACGACCTTTTTGACAGTGCCAAGCAGGCTGAAGCTATAGAAAAGTGACGGTTTTAAGCATGGACGCACTGGAACTGATAAGCGAACATAAGGACAACCCCGAGGCCTTTTTGTTCATCGATCCGCCTTATCCGCAAGTAAACGAAAGCTCAAAAGAAAAGCGCAAAGCAATATATGAGATCGAGCTTTTATGCAAGAATGATCAGAAGCGTTTCCTTGAAACGCTTAAGGGGGCAAAAGCAAAAATTTTGGTATGCTCCTATGGAAATGAGCTTTATGACAAGGTCTTGTGCGGGGAATATGGCTGGAACCGCAGGACTGTCGCAAATGTTGCCAAGTCAATGAGCGTTGGTGGAGCAGGCAGGGCGAAAAGTCGAGCCACAGAAATTGTATACATAAACTATAAAATATGAGGAGGTGAAATGAAAGATGTCAAATGACAAGAATTACATCACTAAAGAAGTTGCGGCTTATCTTCGGTGCAGTGAATATACTTTGCGCGAAATGGTTCGCCAGAGAAAAATTAAGAGCTTTAGAATAGGGCGAAAAATAGTTTTCAGAGGCAGCGACGTTATACAGTGGGTTGAGAACAATGCCCGTTAATTCACAAATTGTTAATTGCATTAACACAATTGCAGCGGTATAATACTACCACCAAACACAAGATGGGTGTGAACAATGCTGACTGCCGTGTTCATTAACCATAAATTTATTGGGAGGAGTCATTATGGCATACACAAAGGAGCTAAAAAACGGCAAATACAGGGTTATTATCAGTTCGGGATATGACAGCGCGGGCAAGCGTATACGTCATGACAGGGTTATAGAAGCGGCTTCTTTAGACGAAGCAAAGCTCATAGCCGGAAAGATGGAGGCTGAAATACAGAAAGGAGATATCAGCTCTGTTACAACTGTGACATTTGCCGAACTGGTTGACCGTTTTTCCGAAACGCGCTACGCGGTAGACAGTGAGGGCAAGGGCGTAAAAATGGCGATAACGACAATCAAAAAGAATGAAAATGTTATTGAGGAGCTTAAACGTAGCCTCGGCGCGATAAAGCTCCGAGACATGAACTATGAAACCGTTCAGAGGTATATTGATTCTCTTTCATTCGACGGGGCCCGTCGAGACGGGAAGAAAGGCAAGCTGGCTCCAAAAACAATACGGAACAGATTTATTATTCTTAAAGAAATCTGCAAATACGGCATTAGACTGGGTTTAATGAAGAATAACCCGTGCGAGTGTGTGCAGCTGCCGAAGCAGAGAAAGCCAGAGATTGAAATTTTAGACATTGATGAAATTAAAACAATGATGGCATATTTAAACGACGAACCTATCAAATATCGCGTGGCAGTGGGTATTTTGCTGTCATGCGGGCTGAGACGCAGTGAACTCATGGGACTTGAGTGGAAGGACATAGACCTTGATGGCGGAGTAGTTAATATCCTACGCTCCAGTCAATATATAAGCGGTATTGGTTTAAGAGAAACGGAGCTTAAGACTAACGCTTCGAGACGGACAATACCCCTTGCACAAGGACTCATTAACCTTTTGGCGGAATACAAAGCATGGCAGGAACAGCAGAGGCTTGAGGCCGGGCAGCTTTGGACAGAAACGGATCGGCTCATGGTTGACGATTTCGGCAAGCCGCTCAACCCCGACAGCGTGGGGCAATGGTTCGAGAGGTTTCTTGACCGTCACGCAATCCGTCACATAAGTTTGCACGGACTGCGTCATACATACGTCAGTATGCTTATCAGTAAAAATGTTGATATTAAAACGGTATCGGCTCAGGCTGGACATTCGACGCCAACTACCACATTGGGTGTTTATGCGCATTTGTTTAAAAAATTGGACAGAACAACGGCAAATATCTTCGATAGTGCATTATATTGATGTGGCAATAGTGTCGCATTGTGTCACATTAATTGTCGCATAGTGTGGGTCAGAAAGGTTTTTCTTTGGTAAAAACAGGTAGAAAAAAGCCCACAGCCTTAGTAACTATGGACATCGGTTCACTATTCGGGGCCCCCGCAAAGCCGCAGGCTTTGTGGGGAAAAGGAGGAGCAGCGGAGCGAGCCGAGCTCCAATTTATAAAAATTGGAGCAAGCGATGCGACGCTTGCTCCGACGTGGTTGCGGGGGTGGGATTTGAACCACACGACCTCCGGGTTATGAGCCCGACGAGCTACCAAACTGCTCTACCCCGCTATATTGATTTTGATGCCCGCTTCCCGGCAACATAAGAATTATATCACATTGAATTATCTTTGTCAAGTATTTTTTTAAAAAATTTATGGAGGCTTTTTTACACCTTCTTTTCCCAAATAATTCTTGACTTTTCCGGCTTTTTGTTATAAAATATAATATGATATTATGTGTTTTTTGCGCACAGCGGAAACTCGGTTAGGAGAGAGCATAAAACCCCATGCGGACGCCAACAATAGATAAAAGCGAAATTCAGGCCCAGCGCGCGGTCATGGAGCTGATAAAAAGCTCCAACCCCGGGCGTAAGGCTTTGGTGGAAACCTACGGCTGCCAGCAGAACGTGAACGACTCACAGCGGCTCATGGGTATGCTGACGGAGATGGGCTACACCCTCACCGACGACAGGGAAGAGGCCGACCTTATTTTAATGAACACCTGCGCCGTCCGGGACAACGCGGAGCAGCGTGTGTTCGGCAATCTGGGCGCCCTCAAGCACCTCAAGGCCCGAAAGCCGGAGCTGATAATCGGCGTCTGCGGCTGTATGCCCCAGCAGGAGCTGGTGGCCGAGAAAATCAGGGCGAAATACCGCCATGTGGATCTTATTTTCGGCACTCACGCCCTGTACCGCTTTCCGTCGCTGCTGGCCGAGGCTCTCGAACACCGTTCGAGGGTGCTGGACATCGGCGGCGAAGGAGCCATCGCCGAGGGACTGCCCGTCCTGTACGAGGGCGGCGCGAAGGCTTTTGTGTCGGTGATGTACGGCTGCAACAACTTTTGCTCCTACTGCATCGTCCCCTACGTCCGGGGCAGGGAACGGAGCCGCCTGGCGGACGATGTTGTCGCCGAGGTGCGGGAGCTTGCGGGCCGGGGAGTGAAAGAGGTAATGCTCCTGGGGCAGAACGTGAACTCCTACGGCAACGACCGGGGCGAGACCGACGCCTTTGCCGGACTGCTCCGCAGGGTCGGCGAGATCGACGGAATAGAGCGTATTCGCTTTATGAGCAGCCACCCCAAGGATATTTCCGAAAGTCTGCTCGAGGCCATGGCGGAGTGCCCCAAGGTCTGCCGCCAGCTCCATCTGCCGCTCCAGTCGGGCAGCGATAAGGTGCTTAAGGATATGAACCGCCGCTACACGGCGGAAAGATACCGCGAGATTGTCCGCCGGGTCAGAGAGCTGATGCCGGGCCTGTCCCTTACCACCGACATAATCGTGGGTTTCCCCACCGAGGAGCGGGCCGACTTTGAGGAGACATTGAAAATGCTCAGGGACATAAGGTTCGACAGCATTTTTTCCTTTATTTTTTCACCAAGGGAGGGAACTCCCGCCGCGAAGATGGAAAGCGCCGCTGCCGACGGGGAAAAATCCGCCTGGTTTCAGGAAATGCTGGACGTCCAGAACGAAATCAGCGCCGAGATAAACAGCCGCTGTGTGGGCGAGATACAGGAGATACTTGTTGAGGGCGAAAGCAAGCACGAGCCCGATATGCTGTCGGGCCGGAACTACGCCAACAAAATAGTCAATTTCAGGGGCGACGGCTCTCTGAAGGATAAATTGGTAAAGGTAAAAATAACTAAGGCTCAGACGTGGATACTTTACGGTGAGCAGGCATGACGAAAGGAAGATATTACGATGGAAATTTTTGACAAGGCGAGAGAGCTGGGCGAGGCAATCGTCAACAGCAACGAATACAAGACCCTGAAGCTGGCCGAGGCCAAGCAGGAGCAGGACGAGGAGGCAATGAAGCTCCTCAAGGAGTACAGCGACGTGCGCCGAACCCTTGGCGAGGAAATAAACAAGGGCGACGTCGGCAAGGAGCGCATGGAGGAGATCCGCGCCGCCGTGGAGGAGGCCTACGAGAAGGTCACCACCAACGACATCATTGTGGAATACCTCAACGCCCAGAGCGCTTTTCAGGCCATAATCGACCAGATGAACACCATTATTTCCTACCACATAACCGGCCAGCTCCCCGGCGGCTGCAGCGGAAGCTGCGCCACCTGCGGAGGCTGCCACTGAGGCGGGGTAAAAAATTAAGGCAATAACAGAGGGGGTGATACCGATGGCCGAAATTACGCCGATGATGCGGCAGTATCTGGATATTAAGGAGGAACATAAGGACGCTATCCTCATGTTCCGTTTGGGCGACTTCTATGAGATGTTCTACGACGACGCCAAGACCGCCAGCCGTGAGCTGGAGCTTACCCTCACCGGCAAGAGCTGCGGCATCGAGGAGCGTGCTCCCATGTGCGGCATACCCTTCCACGCGGCTGACGGTTACATCGCCCGGCTGGTGGCGAAGGGCCACAAAGTCGCCATCTGTGAACAGATGGAGGACCCGAAGCAGGCCAAAGGCATTGTCCGCCGCGATATAATCCGCATAGTCACTCCCGGCACCATAGTGGACGAAAATGTTCTGGCTTCCCGCGGCACAAACTATATGGCTTCGGTATTTGCGGAGGACGGTTCAAGCGGAGCGGTGTTCGCCGACGTTTCCACCGGCGAGCTGCTGGGCACATATATGGAAGACGATCCCGACTGCGAACGGCTCATAAGCGAGCTTGACCGATTCTCCCCCGTGGAGGCGGCCTTCGGCGGCCCCGGACGGCAGAATAAGCGGCTCGAGGAATACATCAGAGATCATGCCGGCGGCATGACGACCTTTTCCTACGAGGAGGCCGAGGTGGAGCCCGAAGCCCGGGCGACGGTGGAAAAGCACCTTAAAAACAGCGGCGAGATAACGCGGCGGCCCTTGCTCATAGCCGCCGCCGCCCTGCTGGAATATCTGGTGGAGACCCAGAAGTCGGAGCTTGAGCACATTCGCGAGATAAAAATTTACTCGTCCGGCGAGTTCATGGATATAGACCCCGGCAGCCGCCGCAATCTTGAACTCGTTGCCACCATGCGTGACAAGAGTAAAAAGGGCAGCCTGTATTGGGTGCTGGACAAAACCCGCACCGCCATGGGCAGCCGTATGCTGAAAAGCTGGATAATGAGGCCGCTTATCAGCGTGGCCGCCATAAATAACCGCCTTGGCGGCGTTGAGGAGCTTGTAAAAAGCCCCTCTCTCCGCGAGGAGCTGGGCGAGGCCTTGAGCGGCGTGCTGGACATCGAGCGCCTTATGGGCCGGGTGTCGATGGGGCTGTGCAACGCCAAGGATCTGGTGGCCCTGAGGTCGTCATTCAAGGCGCTGCCCAATATTTACCGGATACTCTGCGGCTGCCGCAGCGTGATAATGAACACACAGGCCGCCGCCTTCGACTGTTTGGAGGATCTCTGCGACATTCTGGAGCGGGCCATCGTCGACGAGCCGCCGGTTACGCTGCGGGACGGCGGACTGATTAAAGGCGGCTATAACGAGGAGATCGACCGCCTTCGCGGCGCGTCGGAAAACGGCCGGGGCAGCCTGGGCGGCATTGAGGCCCGTGAGCGCGAACGCACCGGCATAAAAAATCTTAAGGTCAAGTACAACAAGGTTTTCGGATATTACATCGAGGTCAGCAACTCCAATCTGGACAGGGTGCCCGACGACTACGTGCGCAAACAGACCACCGTAAACGGCGAGCGCTTCATTACTCCCGAGCTTAAGGAGGTTGAGAACGCCGTCCTCGGTGCCACCGAGCGGCTCGAGGCCCTTGAATACGAGGAGTTTGTACGGGTGCGGAGCCTTGTGGCGGCGGAGATAAACCGCATAGACCGCACCGCCGCCGCCATAGCCACGGCGGACTGTATCTGTTCGCTGGCGGAGACCGCCGCGAGAAACGGTTATGTGAGGCCGGAGGTGGACATTTCCGATGAGATATACATAAAGGATGGGCGGCACCCCGTGGTGGAAAAGGTTCTTAAAAACGGCCTTTTTGTCCCCAACGACACCGAGCTGGACTGCGGCCCCAATCGGGCCGCGATCATAACCGGTCCAAATATGGCCGGCAAATCCACCTATATGCGGCAGGTGGCGGTCATAGCGCTGATGGCTCAGATGGGCAGCTTCGTGCCCGCGTCGAAGTGCCGGGTGGGTATAGTTGACAAAATATTTACCCGCATAGGGGCCAGCGACGACCTAGCCGCGGGACAGAGCACCTTCACCATGGAGATGAGCGAGGTCAGCTATATTTTAAAGAACGCCACCAAAAACAGCCTTTGCATACTTGACGAGGTCGGCCGGGGAACCAGTACCTACGACGGCCTTTCCATCGCCTGGGCCGTGATAGAGCATATAGTTAAAAAAATCGGCATGAAAACCCTTTTCGCCACCCACTACCACGAGCTGACGGTTTTGGAGGGGCGGCTTGAAGGGGTTAAAAATTACAATACGGTTTGCAAAAAGCGGGGCGACGATATTACCTTTTTGCGGAAGGTAGTCCGCGGCGGCACCGACGACAGCTACGGCATCGAGGTCGCCAAGCTGAGCGGCGTACCCAATCCGGTGATACGCCGGGCCAAGGAGGTCTTAAGAAGCATCGAGGACGGTACCGTCAGCCGGAATGGCCCCTCCCGCGCCGAACCGGAACCCCAGCTCAGCTTTGCCGCCGTTGAAGAAAGTCCCGTCATAAAAGCTCTGCGCGGCATGGACGTGACGACGCTGACTCCCATCGAGGCTCTGAACGAGCTGTATAAGCTCCAACAAATGGTTTAAAAGGAATGAGGTGACACACATGGGCAGAATAAATATACTCAGCCGGGATTCGGCCGAGAAGATAGCCGCCGGAGAGGTGGTGGAGCGCCCCGCCAACGCCATTAAGGAGCTGGTGGAAAATTCCATCGACGCCGGAGCGAGATCCGTCGTAGTTGAGATACGCCGGGGCGGAATAGCCTATATCCGTGTTACCGACGACGGCGGCGGCGTGCTTGGCGACGATATGGAGCGCGCCTTTATGCGCCACGCCACCAGCAAGATAAAAGACATTGCCGACCTCGAGCACGTTACCACTCTCGGCTTTCGGGGCGAGGCGCTGTGCTCCATCGCCTCCGTGAGCCGCACGGAGCTGATCTCCAAGCCGCCGGCGGCTCCCATGGGCAGCCGTATGGTGGTGGAGGGCGGCGAAACGAAAATAAACGAGGAAGCCGGCTGCCCCGACGGCACCACCGTTATTGTGGAAAATCTGTTCTATAATACGCCGGCAAGAATGAAATTCCTGAAAAAAGACAGCGCCGAGGGCGCTTTGGCGGCGGAGATATGTCAGCGCCAGGCTTTGAGCCACCCCGGAGTCTCACTCAGGTTCATACGGGAGGGGAAGGATATATTTTTCACTCCGGGCAACGGCGACCTGTCCGACACCGTTCGAGCCGTTTGGGGCAAGGACTTTTCGAACAATATGGCTCCGGTGAAATACAGAAACGGCGGAGTGACGGTCACCGGCCTTGCCGGAAAAAACAGTCTCTCCCGTCCCAACCGCTCCATGCAGGTCTTTTTTGTCAACGGCCGGTGGGTGGCCGGACGCGTACTGACCATCGCCCTGGCCGAGGCCTATAAAAACGAGCTAATGGGCGGACGCTTCCCCGTGGCGGTGCTGAATATCGAGCTTGACCCCGCCCTCTGCGACGTGAACGTGCATCCCGCAAAGACGGAGATAAAGTTTGCCGACGAGCAGAGCGTCTATCTGGCGGTCTACTGGGCGGTGAAAAATATGCTGGCCTCCGTTTCCGGGGCGAGGGAGGCACAGGCCGCCTTTATAAGGGAGGGCGCGTCCTTCAAGCTGGCGCCGCCGCCGGAGCTGCCGAAGCAGTTAAAAGTGCAAAAGAGCAAATTTAGTCCGTTTACCCCGCCGAAGGCGGAAAAAAAGCCCTCCGGTCAGGAGACCTCCGCTAAAATCCTGAAAACCGAGCTGAATCCTCTGCTCCCCGAAAAAAAGGTGGAGCAGCTTCGGGAGGAGCAGCGGGAAAAGCTGCTTTCCGGCGAGATAAAGGCTCCGGTCATAGGCCGGGCCGAGCTTGTCGGAGAGACCCCGAGGCCGCCCGAAACTCAAACTGTTGAGGAACCCGAGCCGCCGGACATCCGAATCATAGGCCAGCTCTTTTCCACCTATATACTGGCCGAGGGGGAGGACGGGCTGCTGCTTGTCGACCAGCACGCCGCTCATGAGCGGGTGCGCTATGAGGAAATAAAAAGGAATGGCGGCGGCGTCACGCCCCAACTGCTCATGATGCCCTTGAGCCTTACCCTCAGTCCCAAGGAATTTGAGGCGGTCACCGCCAATCGGGACTTCCTGAACGGTTTGGGCTTTGACTTCGACGAGGCGGGGGACAGCGCGGTAATGCTCCGCAGCGTACCCTCGGATTGCTCCGGCAGCGACGGAGAAACTCTGTTTGTCGAGCTGGCCGGCGACCTGCTGGGAGACGGCAGGGGAGAGATAGAAGAGCGCCGCGACAGGGCAATGTACACTCTGGCCTGCAAATCCGCCATAAAGGCGAATAAAGATTTAAGCCCCAGGGAAATGGAGATCCTCATCGGCAGGGCGCTTGCGCTGGAGGGCATATCCACCTGCCCCCACGGTCGGCCAATCTCGGTAAAGATTACGAAATATCAGATAGAAAAAATGTTTAAACGGATAGTATGAACAATAAAATACCTGTTATAGTTATATGCGGCCCCACCGCCTGCGGAAAGACGGGCTTGGGCGTGGAGCTGGCCCTCGAGCTGAACGGCGAGGTCATCAGCGCCGACTCCATGCAGGTCTACCGTCGGCTGGACATAGGCACCGCCAAGCCGGACGCCGCCGAGCGCCGGGGGGTGCCCCATCATATGCTGGACGTGGCCGAGCCCACCGAGAGCTACAGCGTGGCCCGATACTGTGCCGAGGCCGCTGAAGCCGTCGCCGAGGTACACGGGCGGGGCAAACTGCCCATAATAGTGGGCGGCACCGGCCTGTATATCGACAATCTGATAAACAATACCGATTTTTCCGCCCCGGAAGGGGATCCGGAGCTTCGGCGGGAGCTGGCGGAAATTGCGGAAAAAGAGGGAAAGGAGCGGCTCCACGGCCTGCTTCGGGAGCTGGACGCCGCCGAGGCACGGCGGGTCCACCCCAATAACGTTAAGCGGGTTATACGGGCCATCGAGCTCATAAAAATTACCGGCGAAAGCCGGGAGAGCCTTAACGAAAAAAGCCGCCGACCTTCGCCTTATGCTCCCCTTTGGCTGGCCATAGACCGCCCGCGGCAGGAGCTGTATGACCGCGTCGGCCGGCGGGTGGACATAATGCTTGAAAAGGGCCTTGAGGCCGAGGTTCGCCGTGAGCTGCTGCCCATTCGGGACAGGGCCCCAACGGCGGGGCAGGCCATAGGCTATAAAGAGATGCTGGACTATATCGACGGCAGAGCGACCCTTGACGAAGCGGCGGACGCCATAAAACAGGCCAGCCGCCGCTACGCCAAGCGCCAGCTCACCTGGTTCCGCCGCAATCCCGATATACACTGGCTGGGAGCGGAAAATGCCCTCGGCCGTGCCATTGACATCATAAATAAAGAGAAGGAGAGACAGATATGAAAACACCTTTAAATCTTCAGGACGTATTCCTTAACGCCGTTCGGCGCGACAAGACCACCATCATCATTTACCTTATGAACGGCTTTCAGATAAAGGGCCAGGTAAAGGGCTTTGACAACTATACCGTGGTTGTGGACAGCGAGGGCCGTCAGCAGCTCATTTATAAGCACGCCATTTCCACCATCAGCCCCTTTGTGCCCGTACATTTCAATACCGAGGCGGTTGATGACTGATAACTCTCGGGAGGGACTGAATTTTGCGCAAGGCATTGAAAATCATTCTGGCTGTCGTGCTGGTCGCGGCGGTGATAA
>CANRJP010000078.1 GCA_947630975.1 uncultured Clostridia bacterium | reverse complement strand
ATTTGGCCGAGCGTCATCCATCGGTGGCTTGGCAGGACTTCGATGTCCTCATCAATTTTTATGATGATATTTCGGTTGCGCTTTTTGTAGAACCGCGACGACTGCTCGGACTGGATTTGGTCGACGACGATTTTGTGTTTTGCCGCGTTGATGAACCAATCGAGGTACGCCGGTCGCTTGCCGCCGTGCTTTTGGGTGAAGTTTGACTTTGTGGCCTGTATGGTGGGGGAAATCTGAATTTTGTTGATGTTCCCCGGCTCGATCTTCGCCTGCATGAGGTAATGTGTTTCGCCGCCAAAGTCCTTGCAGATTATGCCGAGGTAGCCGATTTCGTCCTGCACGATAACGGGCTGTTCAAGTACGGCTTGTCCGTCCACGGTTTTGCGCAGGCCCTTCACGGTGAAAAAGCTGCGGTTTTTGTTGACGATCTCGCCCCGATATTCGTCGTAGAACCAAAAGTCCGAGTCGGAAAGGCGGTTCTTCTGTATAGAAACGTGGACGGTTTTGTTTAGCTCGTCTATCCAAGACAGAAGCTCGGATGTGGGATACATGGGCATGGCCGGTCACCTCATTGATTTATGATATAAAGTTCTTGCCACATTAAAATAATACGTTTGGCTAGTTATCTTCCAATAAACGCAACATAAAATAGTATAAATTATTATACCTGCAACTATTTCTATTAATAGTGACATTAAACTTATGCCTAAAGCTTCACCTATAATCCTTACAATAGCAAACATTATTATGCCGAAAAATATATAGATATAATTTCCTTTCATATATTTACTTAAAGGCAATTGTTTTCTAATCACCATGCCTTGAACTAATAATACCGCATTTTCAGCAACCAGCGTGGATATAGCTGCTCCCATTGCTCCACAATGTGGAATTAAAAAAACATTTAAAATAATATCCGTAGCCGCCCCAACTCCAGCTGACAAAATATACTTTCGGTCTTCATCAGCTGGAATTAAATACTCTTCACGTATCACTCTCGATATAGCCATTGCCGGCATTGCCATTGCCATAACCATTATAAGAGTTGTACATGTTGAAAATTTTTCTCCCCAAAATACAACAGAAAATTCTTTGGCAACAGCTGCGGTTCCAAATGCAAACGCTACCGATAGTAACATTGATACGTCCATAGACTTTTTCATTAGCTGATGCACTTGTTCATTAGACTTGTTCGATATGAGATGAGACATTCGAGGAGTAATAACTATACTCAAAGCATGAATAATTCTATTAGCAATAAGCGCTTTTTCCGCATTTTCATAAAAACCAACTGATGATTTTGTGTCCATGGCGCCAAGCATTATTTTGTCTGCAACACTGTAAATGCTTTCAAGCATTACTGGAATAAAAAGTATAAAGAAGCCTTTCACGTGTGGCAGTATATTTTTCCATTCAATTGAAACTTTTTTTACATACTGTCTGAAAGACACCCAGTATATAAGACTGCCCAAAAAAGTGCTTAGTGACATTATTACTACATACTTTATTAGATCATTCTCTTCTCTTACGAATATTATAACCAAAGCAAACGAAAAAAGTTTAACAATCGTATCGCGGATTGTAACCTTTCTAAAGTCTTCAATGCCCGCATAAAGCCAGTTTATATCTAAAACTTTTCCGATATATAAAAATGACATTATAGAGAAATAAAGCCTATACTCTGAAAATTTTATCGTGTAAATGACATATAGTATTCCAATAAATACAGATATAATTCCATGCAACACCCAAATTTCTTTGAAAACTTTAGAAAATTCTTCTTTATTATTGTTAACAGATGCCAATTGTCTAACTGCATATTTATATACTCCCAAATTTGCAGCAAGTGCAAAATAACCTACAACAGCGCTAATATACGCATACACACCAATGCCCTCTGCGCCAATCGTTCTTGCAAGCAACGGTGACGTTATAAGCGGAAGAGCCATTGACAAAACCTGCCATATCATCTGATAAACAAAATTCTTTTTTATACTAACCACAATTGCAATCCTTCTTCAAAAAACGTACCACTTCTCTATTGTACATATCAGAAATAATCTGAGCAATTTTACACGTAGATGTGCGCATACATAAATTCGCAAACTCCAAAAAACATATTTTAAATCCAAAATTTTTTACTCGTTTTACTGAACACATTCTTTTTATAAGATTAAAAGCCGACCTAGTCTTTCTATTGAGGCGTATAAGGCGTATATTTTTTGTTTTCGGTTCATCCGATTCCATATATTCATGCAGTATTGAAGAATATACCGTATTATGTCCATCAACTGTTTTTGTGTTATAAAGTTCTTTGCAACTCAACTTATTAAATATACTTTTAATTGATTTTGCTTCTATTGCCTCATAATTTATTATTCTTGATAATGCAAAGACATCATTATTATATCTCGGTACAGTTTCAATCATTTTTCTCACATCAATGTCCGCATCATATAAAATTCCCATAAAAAAATCAACAAATCCATAGCAAACAGCCTCATCATGCCTTAGCCAATAGTCATAACAAAGATCTCGAACTTTTTTAAACAGTATATTATGAGCCTTCCCAGCCATAAAAAAACAACACCAATGGTCTTTCGCTATATTTTTATTATTATTAGCCGTCCCAACTAAAGAATAGAAGTCCATTTCAAAAATATTTTTAGGTATTGCTTCTGTAATTAAAATTGTACTGTCAAGCCATAATCCCCCATATTCATATAGCAAAGCTACTCGAAGCATGTCGGACAACTGAGTTATAGAGAAGCAATTGTTTTCGAATTTATCAAGGATATATCGAGGAAGTTTTACATATTTATCATAATTATTTTTGCTTATTACTATGACTTTCGCTCCATTTACATATCTTCGAATACTTTTTATGCAAGCTCTTACAATTGGCGGAGCATTGTCCTCTCCCTGCCACCACATGGTCCAAATTATATTTTTTTCAGGAATTACCATATTGTTCTATCTCCCATATTTAGCCTTAGCAAGTATTTTTAAAGGATAGTACCAATTATTTACGGCGAAAAAAAATGCAATTCTTTTATCAACCCCATAATTTTTTAATAATCCATTTCTCTTGGACTCCATATAATAATATTTGTATGGTCCATCATAAAACAATTGTTTTGTAATTTTCCTTTTTTCTTCGTCGCTCATTCTATTCTTTGTATGGAACAAGTCATATTTTAAATACAAAATTATATCAATTAATCTATAATTCATATGATAAATTTTATATTCTGGATGTTTTTTTAGCCAAGGTGTAATTGCTTGTACGTAATCTTTTACAATATTATAATAATTTGGCTTATAGGAATTAGTTATAGATAAGGCATTGTGAAAAAAATATCCGTATATAGGTGCTGATATGTACCTGGCAGATGATATTTGGCTATATATTTTCAACATAAATATCATATCTTCTCCTTGCCTTACACCATAATCAAAAAATATATTATTATTAATTAAAAATGAACGCCTAAATAATTTTCCCCACACCGAACGCAAATTTGAAGGACAGTCATCAACAACAGGGTGTGATAAAAAACTTTTTTTAATCAATATGTCCCCATCTACAAAATTTATTGTTTTTACGCTATCATTTACAATATTTAAGTTCGACTTTTCATCTTCAACTTGGTGTCCAAATATTATCAAATCCCCCTCTTCGTCCCAATATTTTAAAATAGTTTTATAGAATATTTCTTTCGCAATATCGTCGGCATCGACAAAGCATATCCACTCAGATGAACTATTTTTTATTCCTATATTTCTAGCATAAGAAGTACCGTTATTTTTTTGATGGATGGCCTCAATATTATCGTAGTTAATAGCGTATTCATCGCATATCCCTCCGCTTCCGTCTACAGAACCATCATCGACTAAAAGCACTTTTGTTCTGCTATCTATTTGATGAATAAAGCTCTCAATACATCTCCTTAAATACTTTTCGACGTTAAATATCGGAACAATAATTGTTAATTTTATATCACGTTTTTTCATTTATCTTCTCCTTTTGGCGCCTATTATTTTGATAAAATCCACCATAAGCAAGCGCAAAGATGTACATGCCCTGCCAAAATATGCAAAAGTCAATATCGGGAATCGCGATACACATTGAGATAAATGTGGATATGAGGAATAGTAGTTCAGAAACAGTATATTTTTTCCTCTGCGAAAGTCCTATACTAATTAATGGTAAAAAAATTCCGCCCCACGATATTGCCCCCAATATGCCTACTTGTCCTAATAATGAATATATAAACTGTGATGCTCTTACATTTTTATATCCAACGCCTATCTTAGGAGCCGATAAGAACTGTTTTACGGCATTGTCGTCTAGTCCTGCACGTACATCATACGAGCCACTTTTTGACTTTTCAAATATCACGCTATTCAAAATTCTTTGTATTTGATCCGAATAAAAAATAAATAATATCATTACGACAAAAATCCCCAATGGAGCGAGATATTTTATTGCTTTCTTATTTTTGCTCGATAAAAAATATATAACGCCTACTATGGCAAATGCTCCATAAGCCGTTGATGAAAATGTAAGTATTATGTCTATCGCAATAAAAACAGCCAAACATATTCTGCGTGTATTTATTTTTCTTGATATAACATAATAAAACGCACCCACCAAAAATGCCCCACAGTAACTCGGTTCCTGTAATGTGGAAAAAAGTCTTGGAAAATAATCTGCCCAATAATATGCACTATCTGTATCAGGAGTATAGATCAAAGTTTTCCATAAAACATTTTTCGGCAAAATATTAGATGTAGTCAAGAACTGAAATATTCCTATTATTGTAACAAATGTTATAATCCTAATTATTATTGTTTCAAGTTCATTTTCTTTAATTGAGCCCGATATTACCCAACATGAAATATAGCATAGAATATATATAGTTAACATACCTACCAATAAATAAAACTGCTTTGATTCAATGGTATATTTTTCTAAATTAATCTTATGCGAAACTAATATTATAATAAGAAACACCAGTACAGCTATTGTCGAAATCTTTTTTTCAAAAAAATACTTTTTTATTCTTAGAAAGCTTCCCGTCCGAAGAGCAAAAATAAGTGTATAAATAATCATTGCTCCTGAAGTTATGACCTGCGGTCCGATTCCATTTTTTCCCATCAATAGTACCGATGCGGATTGAAAAATCATGGCTAGCAAAGTCACTGCGACCATATATTTGGGATTGTTTCTGAAAAAAGCAAAAACAATTACAAAAATCCATATAAATCCGAAAACAGTTATTTGCATATTTTATTTCTCCAAATGTAACATCAATTTTTATTCATGTATATGTTTTTCAATCTATATGCCTCAGCAGATATATCGTACCCATGTGATTTTATTGTCTTATTTACTCTGTCAGATATGTCGTACCTATCTATTAAACTAGATGTCAATTTTTCTGCCCAATATTTAGGTGGCACTTTTAAACTTAAATATTCTATTCTATTAGATACATTTGTCTCCTTTGGCACTGCATCTGAAGCAAAACAATACAAACCATTTGCCTGTGCCTCAATCACTGCCATACCCAAACCTTCAAAGGACGATGGAAATACAAACACATCCATTGCTTGAAAATAATCAGAGGCATTATCCACCATACCGGTAAAAATCACATCATTCTCTATATTTAGTGCTTTACACTCATTGCGTAAATCCGTCTCTAAAGGCCCTCCGCCAACAAGCAGAAGACAGGCGTCATCTCTCATTTTTTTCAATTCGGAAAAAACTTTAAGCAAAAAAGTATGGTTTTTCTGCTCATTCAATTTTCCTACATTACCGACAACAAATTTATTATCAATTTTTAAACCCCGCCGTACTTTATCTCTAATTTCTTTATTGAACTTGTATTCTTCCAAGTCAATGGCATTATTGAGAATTATATATTCATTCCCTCCATATAGCCAATCTCCGGCTGTTTTAGAGACAGAAATCGCATGAGTATACACTTTATTAAGCAATGGCTTCAAAAACCCATGGACAATTGAGTGCGATGTTTTTGAATTATGCCCATGAGCGATCCTCACTGGCACACCGCATTTTTTCGCAACTGATAATTCGAGTGCCATCGTGGCGCTGTTGCCGTTCACATGAATAACATCGTATTTGTTCTTTTCTAAAACTTTTTTTAGATTCAGTCGATATTTAAAAGGATTTTTATTCCTTTCTCCGAGACAGTAATACTCTGAGTCGTTTGAATGAAGCTCATCCAACAGTTCCTGCGGAGATTCGTTGGTCGACGCAAAGTCTATATGAAGTCCGGATTTATCCATGGCACGGTAATAATTCATCATAACGGTCGTCAACCCGCCATACGGAACAAATGCCGTAGCTATAACAATCAATACTTTCCTCATCTTTTATCACCGTTTTAACCGAAACAGGCTTTATATATAACTTCGCAAACCTTTTCTGCCGAATGTCCCGATTCATATGAACCAAGTAACTTAATGTGCTTTTCAGCCCTTTCCTTGCCCTTTCCATCTTCATACTCTTTTATAGCAGAAATGAGTTCCTCATTTGTTCTGCATATAGGGAACCCCCATTTTTCTATGGGAATATTAAATCCCCTATCATGAATAAATGTGTCCACATCCGGAGCATAAACGAAGCACGGCCTTTTGGTAAGACTGAAATCCCAAATCATTGAAGAATAATCCGTTATCAATGCGTCGCTGGCCATCAATATCTCTTGACTGTCGGGATAATCCGTTACATCAATTACATTTGTTTTTCTTATTCCTGTACTGCCTGTAATATGATGAGCGCGATAAATTATCGTGCATGGTCTCCCAACTTTTTCTTCTATTACAGAGGCTAAAAGTTCAAAATTCAAATCAGGAATTGTATTTTTTTCATCATATCTCCATGTTGGAGCATATAACACAACAAAATCTTTTTCATGAATTCCATATCTTTTTTTAACTTTGTCAACAATTTTCTCGTTGTTGCCGATGTAAAGGTTATCATTACGGGGCAAACCCGCTTCAAGTACTTTTCCTTTATAATTAAAATCTTCAATCAGATTTTTTTCAGAAAAGAAACGGCAAGCAGATAAAAATAAAGTTGTTTCAGCAGTAGTCATTAATAGCGTTTTTTTCATCACATAATCATTGCGCGGTTCACTTAAGGCCACTTTTTTATAGTCAACTGCTGCATGCCAAGTATTGATATGCTCCTGTCCTCTACGCAGCGGATTCCACGAATATGAGCCGATATTATTAATTGAAACTCTTGCTGTAGCCTCATAATAAAGATGCCCTAAAGAACGGTACCGCACTAATTTTATCCCATCTTTTCTTAAAAACGAGTATTTGTTAGGTTCATTAAAAAACCAAATTATTTCAAAATCGTTAGGATACATCTCTAACATTTTTTTTGAAATATACTTCGGACTACACGCATACTGTTGTCCAATATAGCTATTTATTACTATTCGATTATTTTTTATTGGAAACAAATGGAGTATATGCATTACTGTGCGCAACGCATAAATACATACCAATCTAACGATTGAATTAAATCGCAACATTGCGTTTTATCTCCTTTATTCTATTTTTCAAAGAAACGCCTATAAATAAAACGCCGCAATTGGTTTGAAGCCTCCGGTGCATATAATTTGACAGCTTTAACATTTTTATGATGTGCTTCTATCCATACATTAAAAAGAAATTCAGCTAATGTACCCATAAGCCGCTCATATTCTACGCCCTTGTTTTTAATCTTATTTTCAAGACAAAATAGAATTGGAAAGACCCATTCGCAATACTTGTCAGACTCAGATTTCTCCATTATAAACATGTTGAACATATATGCTGAATGTCCATTCATGACATTATCAAAACAGTCAATGCACTCTGGAGACAATTCCGAAATCGTTTCTCTAAGCAATTCAATATGTTTGCTCATTAATTCTCTGCAATTTCTATGGCACTTTATGTAGTGCACTTTTACCGTTTCCGGATACCATCTGCGAATAGCAATAATATCATAGGTATTAAGCAATATAAGCGCCTCGTCAGACGACAGCACATCTTTGAGTGAATTACATTTCCTTTTCAGAGTCATATGACGTCTATAATGAACTAGACCTAAAATATCACAATTAAGGTTTTTCCACGCCCAATATAGCGCCGTCAATTCACAATACTGTGGGTTAAGTTCGGAAATGTTTTCTCCTGCATCATCAGGTGTAAACTTACTGCGTAACTGCTCCTTTCCAATTCCGACACACACTGGCAAATACATTTCGTCTTGAGGCATGCTATAGTCTTTATGCGTTACAACCATAGTTACAATTTTTTTACTTTCCATTTGTTTTCACCTGCTCATTTCAAAATAAATCCGTAACCATCTTTTCAAATTCTCTGTTGAACCGCTCATTGTTACTGTTCAAGCCTTTCGGCATGGACGCTACAATAGAGTCATAGTTTACAACGGCGTTCCTCAACTTATCATCGTTGTCTGCCACAATTATGTTGCCAAAGCGCTCGGCAACGGCATTGCAGAAATCGACCTGATGGTCATTGACGTGTTCACCATATTGCTTCCTGCGCGGAACCACAATTGGGATTTTCCCGCATTGCAGCGGCATTATAAAACTGGACGGCCCACCGTGGGTTATTACGATGCGGGCGTTTCGCACGGCGCTGACCATTTTTTGATATGGCAACAGCTTGTCCCACTGGCAATGCTTTGGCTCATATGTGCAAAAGCCAGACTGTACAATGACATCTTCCGATATTTCGTTGTTCTGTTTCATTTTATCGACGCACTCAAGCAGGCGATTGAACTGCTGCTCATGGGTGCCGACCGTGACGAAAATCATAATATCATTCCTCAAAATACACTTCCAAGGTTTACCGCCTTGGGGTAGACCTTTTTCATTTCTTCCCACTCGACGACAAACTTGTCTACTATAGGATAAACCATTTTGCCCGTCATTGTGGGCTTGTTGATGCGGTCAAAAACCTCTATGTAGATAAGCTTCGCACCCATCATTTTGCCGAGATAAAAGAATGGAACCGCCACCGCTGCACCGGAGGAGATAATGAGGTTCGGCTTTTCCTCACGTAGCACCCTCCACGCAAGACGGGTATTTTTTATCAGGGCTTTAATGCTTCTGTTGGTGGGGTAATAGCAGGAATACATCTTTTCATCTTTGAGCAAACTCCGGGCGTCCTCTTTATCGAAGGTCACCCAAAACCGCTCTTTGTCCTGCCAAAAGGGCTTGAGCATATATAAATGTGTGAGATGGCCTCCGGACGAGCCTACCAAGCATATTTTCATAATAACCTCTCACAGTTCACTTGTTTTTCAAAATTTTTTCCCTAATTATAGTACTGCTTGTGCCTTGTGTATAAGGAAAATAAAATATTTCGACATCTTTATCCTTAAAATACTCTTCATAGCGAACAAACTTTTCAGTACCCTTATAGTCACTTCCTACAAAAAGCTTATTGTAATGCCAAAAATTCCACACATCACTGTCCTCCGGACACGAATCAATAACCTTGTCAACATATTTTATAGATGAAACAATTTCCTTTCGCTCCTCATAGGGGATAAACACATCCTTTCCCTTGTGCGATCCGTCGGGATGAACGCCCACTATCAAGTAATCACATTGCTGCTTTGCCCGCCGTAAAATATTTAAGTGACCAACATGGAATAAATCGAAGGTTCCTGAAAGATAGCCTATACACATTCGTGATTTGTCACATATCCTCCCAGACGCCTTCTTATATCTATAGCTACTCACGCCAAACTCATGCGGGTCATTTTTGTAATTCTCGAGGACATTCTTGTATATGACGTCATATTGAGGTATGTATAGTTCCTTTCGCTCAAACAGAATTTCAACAATCTCACCGGCAAGTTTTCCGTTTACTGTAATATCATTTTTTCCTCCGTTAAACCTTGTTCCGTTGATTGAACCCGGAGAAATATTAGTTATCCGATTACTGTATCCCGACATTTCAAGCTCAATATTGACGCTTTCGACGAAACGGCAAATTGCTGCTTTTGAAGCGGCATACACAGAAAACATCGGCGAGCATATCAATCCGGCAATACTGCCCATAATTCCACAATAGAATGGTGCCTCATTTTTTATTCGGTCATAAAAAATCCTTATAATTTTTGTGGCGGCCACAGTATTTACTTCATACATATTTTTTATCTCGGCTGTGTCTATATGTTCTAACTCCGTAACTCTGCCGAAGCCTGCCGTAATCATCAGAACGTCAATGTCTTTATCTTCCCGAAGGCTTTCAAAATATGCTTCATCTATATCAAGCAGCTGCATTTGGTGAAAAGTGAAGTCGCCCAATAAACCCACGTCTGGCTCTGATTTATCCACTATAATTACATGATATCCTTTTAAAGTAAGGTCTTTAGTTATCGCCAAACCAATGCCATTGCTGCCGCCGACTACTATCGCTTTCTTCATAATGTTACATTCCTTTTCTTTATCTCCGGCCCCAAGCAACGCTTACAGGCTCGATACCGCTCTGTCTTTGCTTTTGCCGCTTTTCCTCATAATTCTTGGGCTTTTGAGCATTTTTAGTCTCAGCTACTAAACCTATACTTGCCAGCTTCTCAACTCGCTCGGGGGCGAGGGTGCCGTCATTCAGCTTCTTCCTCTGGCGTGACAGCCACTGACCCAAATCGCTGCCGTCCTCAGCCATATAGTGGCCGGGGATATTCAAGTTCTTGTTATCCTCATAATACTTACGGGCGTACTCAAAATTCTTGTTCCATCGGGCGTCTCCGGCGTCGTTCCAAACCATACCGATACTGTTGAGCTTTTCAACCCTATCGGGTTCCAGTTCGCCCTCAGCCCGTTTCCGGCGCTGGTACTCTACCCATCGGCCAAGAGCGACGCCGTCAGCAGTTTTGTATTTATCGGATACATTCAAATTCTTGTTGGCCTCGTAATACTCGCAGGCCAGCTCGAAATTCTTTTCCCAACGCTCCGCCTTGGACAATTTTGGACTATTTGCCGCCAAGCCTATGCCGGCGAGCCTTTTGGCACGTTTCGGGTCGAGGGTTCCTTCGTTCAGCTTATTCCTCTGCCGGGTCA
This sequence comes from uncultured Clostridia bacterium, assembly GCA_947630975.1. Classification (GTDB taxonomy): domain Bacteria; phylum Bacillota; class Clostridia; order UMGS1883; family UMGS1883; genus JAFLUQ01. Next base: position 3,060 of record CANRJP010000078.1, on the reverse strand, counting down.
GCCACTGGCCTAAATCGCTGCCGTCCTCGACCTTGTAGCTTGACGGGATATCCAATTTTTTGTGTATGTCATAATACCTGCGGGCATACTCAAAATTCTTTTCCCACCGCTTTTCATCCAAGCTCCGCGAGCTACGGTAACTCTGCGGCTTGTCCGGCGTCAAACCTACACCGGCGAGTTTCTCTACCTGCTCAGACGCAAGGGTGCCGTCACTCAGTTTCTTCTTTTGGAACATCAGCCACTGACTTAAGGCGCTGCCGTCCTCCGCCATGTAGTGGTCTGGGATGTTCAAGTTTTTGTTGGTCTCTAAATACTTACTTACCAACTCAAAGTTCCTATCCCACATCACCGCTTCGGGAATCCGCCACACCATGCCGATACTGTCGAGTTTCTGTATTTTCTCATGGGCGAGAGTGCCGTCTATCCGCTTGCGGCACTGATACCGCAGCCACTGTCCGAGAGATGTTCCGTCATCGGCCTTGTATTTGCTTGGCACGTCGAGGTTCTTGTGCAGTTTGTAATAGGCTTTGGCATTTTCAAAATTTTTGTTCCACTGCTGTTCCTCATACTTTTTGTTGCTCCGGACGTTTTGAGAGACTTTTTCCGTCACTCCTATGCCGAGAAGCCTTTCCTTCCTCTCTGGATCAAGGTTTTCGTTGCTCAGCTTCTGCCGCTGGCGTCTCAGCCACAGGCCCAACGCCGTGCCGTCCTCGGTCTTGTAGAGGGTCGATATATTTAAGTTGTTGTGTTCCTCGTAATATTTACGGGCCAGCTCGAAGTTCCTCTCCCATCGGGCCTCCTCGGCGCTTCGACGCAAGCCTATGCCGGCGAGCTTTTCAGCCCGCTCCGGCTCAAGTGTGCCGGCATTCAGCCTTTGGCGTTGACGCTTGAGCCAATCTGAAAGGATCGTGCCGTCGTCCGTTCTGTAGCCGATTGGGACAATCAAATTGCCATGCTCCTCATAGTACTTGTGGGCGCAATCGAAGGCACGTTCCCACTGTGCCGCCTCGCCGTTCTGCCACACCATTCCAATGCTGCTCAGCCGTCGCTCACGTTCGGGAGCGAGCGATCCGTCAGCCTTTTTTCGCCGCTGGAGCCTTATCCACTGGCCCAAAAAGTCGCCGTCCTCAGTTTTGTACTGTGCGGGAACCTTCAAATTGCCGTTGGTCTCGTAGTACTCTCGTGCCAGCTCAAAGTTTCTTTCCCAGCGAATTTCTTCGGCTCGGCGCGGCTTTTCTTCCAAAGGTTCTGATTTTTTTATAAACCTTCGGCATACAAAGCCCATCTCGGCCAGTTTACCATGCTGCTCGTCGGTGAGCTCGACCGTGCCATTGCGGATGCTCTCAAACCAGTTATGGAGACGGACGCCGTCGCTGTCAACATGGCTTGTGGGCACCTTGAGATTGCCGTGCTCGGCGTAATATTTCTCCGCCGCCGGGAAGCAATACTCCCAGCTTGTGCGGCTGCCCCAGCGCATACCAAGCTCGTCCAGCAAGGCGACGCGCTCATCATTTAACATAACTCCTTCGCCTTTTTTACGGGACTTGCGGAGGTTGCACACCGCTTCGCCCAAGAGGTAACCGTCCGGACTGCGGTATTTCAACTTCACATTGAGATTTCCATGTTCCTTATGGTATTCAAGGGCGTGCCGGTAGAAAGTGTCCCATCGGGCGTCGTTGAGCTTTTCCCAACGCATACCGAGGGCGTCGAGACGGGCTATCTGCTCGTCGGTGAGCCGCCCCTTGACCACGCCGCGGCGGATCATCCGCTCCATGACAATCCACTGACCCAAGGCCACGCCGTCGGCGGTCTTGTATTCTGCAGGGACAAGAAGGTCGCCGTACTCCTCAAGATATTGGCGTGAGCGGTCATAATATTCGTCCCATGAGACCGAAAGCATAGAGCCCAAGTCACTCATGAGCTTTACGACTTCTTCGGCCTCGTCAATGAAGCTAAAATCAATGTCTGTTTGATTTCGAGCTTGAGCGGACTTTATCTCGCTTTCAATGGCCTTGATTGAATATATATTTCTAAAGCTGTTTACGAAGTCAAATATCACGGCATTTTCGGCGCACATGGATAGCGCGCGGCCAAGTTGACGCTTGTACTCGTATGGCGCAACCTTGTCTCTGAAAAGGATAACACCGCTGATGTTCTTAACATCCGGCTTCTGTTCATTGGAGCAGAAAAGAAGCTTTATGTGATTGCTGTTATCTGCTACAAACGCCTCTGCCGCGCCGTCATTATTGGAATATACGGTGTAAACGTGAGGTTCGGCGTCGATGGGGCTTAGCCACTGTTTGATTTCAGTTTTAAAATTTCTGATTTTATTAGATGGACAAAGCACGACATATCTGCCGCTTTTATCGGCAATGTGCCTTTCAAGGATTTTATCAACGCCGCCTGTGTCTTCTATGAATTTACGGAGGTTTACCAGCTTTGCCTTTGCCTCGTTCTTGTGCTCGGAATTGTACATCGTTGCGAGCTTTTTCTCGCACCGTTCAAGACCCTCAGCATAGTCGTAAAACGCCGTTACATACTTAGGCTTTGGGAAAATCCCGCACACCATGGCCTCGCCTACGGTCATTTCGGAGGCGATGTTTTCACCGAAAATATCATTCTTGTCAAAGACTTTCACATTCGACAGCCCCAGCACGGGGCTGTCAGGATAAACGGACAAAAGAGCGGGTATGGCGCTCGAACGGCACTCACCGTCGCAGAGGTCGTATTCGTCCAGCACTATCCGGTCGGGCCGAAGCTCGGCAAGATCATCCTCTATCATCAGCTTGAGGTTGGAGTAGGTAAGCAAGCGGATGTTGCTCACACCGTCAAAATGGGTCTTGTTGTTTGAAAGCCACAAAACCCGCTCGTCCGGGTGTTCCTCCGCCAACTTGAGGCCGATGCTTCTCTTGTCCGTCCCAGAGGGGTGAATGACGAGAGCCCTGCCCGACGTGCGGAGCATGGTCATGGCCGAGTCATATGCTTTTTGATTGTATTCCGCCAATTCCGGCTTCATCCCGGCCACTCCTCTCTGAAAAATCATTAAGATTTTATCTTAAT
>CANRJP010000077.1 GCA_947630975.1 uncultured Clostridia bacterium | reverse complement strand
GCCATTTGTGCAAATGGAATATACGTCTTTATTAAAATTAACGGAAAGTATCGTACCATGATAAGAATTTGTTATAACTATTTGCGCATTATATATAGATTCTAAAAATTCGTAAGGACCAAATTCTGGACATATCTCAATGTTACTATTTAAAGAAGGAATATACGCAAACGGAGAAATTACCTTAACCTTACAATTATATCTTTCCGATAACTTTGACAATACATTTCTAATACCCATATACGCTTTCATTCCATAAAGCATATAGCATAATATAAACTTTTCATTGTTTCCTTTTATGTCTAAATTTTTTATCCAATCTTTGGCAGACAGTAAAAATGTCGGGTCTAATACGTTATATACAGGATTATCAACCAAGCCGGCTAATTTTTCTGCTGACGATTTTTCCCTTACTGAGATACAGTTAAAATCGCGTATGTAAGGGAGAATTTGCAACAATTCATCATCAGTCATATTAGCAATAGAAGATGCATACGAAACTTTTTTCCCACGATATCCCTCCAACAAATATGGATGCATATATTTCCAATCGTTATGCTCCATTTCACAAGAATGCTTATTCCATATTTGATCACTTCCACTTACTATCACATCATATTTTTGCCAGAAAGCAGCTACTTCTTCCGGTTCTGACATTGCGTGACTCAAATTAAACATATTTGAGAAAAATTCTTCAAAATTAGACATTCTCTCTTTTCTCTTAGATTGAATCGGAAATTGCATAAAGTCTTTAATGAATTGTTTTATGCCGTATTTAGTTCGGTATAATCTTTTATAATAATAATCTTGTTCCATCATGCGATAATTGATTATTTCAGTTTGATACCCTAAACTTTCTAACACCTTTTGAGTAGCGTATGCTTGTAAAGCAGATCCAAAATTATATGCGGAATGATACGTTATAAGGCCCACATTCATTTCATTCGCCTCCCGGAATTTCTTTTTCTAAATTTAACTCTTGTAAGGAAAAAACTCAGTAAGATAAACTATATGATATCAATAATAAAGCTAAGAGTCATATTATTCCAAATAATTAATCTTGTCATGAAAACCTCCTGTTATGTCAATACTTTTGCGTACTTTCGACAGCTTTTCTCATAAATTCACCGGAACGAAGTTTTTTTCCCATTTTAGCGGCATCAAGCTTCATCTGCTCATATTCATCATTTGACAAACACTGTACCTTTTGTGGTATTTCATCAAGAGAATCCACAGCAATTCCGCAGTGATTTTCTAAAATAAACTTCGATAGCGCGGCTTGACTCCATATAATTATCGGAATACCCGAAGCTAAATACAATGATGTCTTATGTGGATTATTAAGCTTTAAATATTCTCCCATGTCGCCGATACAAGATTCAGAAGAGGGACCGTCCCATATCAATCCAAAGCTCCCATTAATTGCATATGGCAAATCATCAGGAGAAAATGAACCGTTATAATGCACATTCAACTGATTTGTTCCGATAAAATTAGTTCCATAAAGATTAAACTCGCAATTGTGCGGCAAATTATATATGTATCCTGCTTTACCGGGCTTGAGATTGCCAGCAATAATTACCGGCAAATCTTTTTCCAACCGTCTTTTGTCGGCTTTCTCAAGCTGAAAATTATCAATTAAATAATCAAATAAGCCCAAAGAAATCATATGCTGTTTATTTACCCCGTATCTTCGGAAGATATATTCAGCCATATGCTCATTATGGACAATTATATATTCACTCAAATTAAAAACAGCGGTATCTTCTCTTGAAAAAAGAATTTTTCTATATAGGGAGGCCTCTATCAAAGGGAGTATATCGTGTATAACCAAAATGATATGTACTCCTTTACTACATACTTTTTTTATCGAATGGCTTAAAAACACGGAATTTTCTATAGGTGGATATTGAATTAAAAGAGTATCATTTTTATTTAGAATGTTAAGAGATTTATCCCATTCTGACAAAGCCTTAATCTGTCTAAGATATTGCTCTACTCCAGACCGGTTTCCCATTGTTATATCAATAGAATTGAACCCCATCATATTCAATATAGTATTAATATCTTCTCTAGCCTTTCCCCACGCTGTCTTTTTATGAGTAGGCGATACTTCTCTTATATAATACTTCATTTATATTGCTCCTCATTCTTATTCATATCTTTTGCAAATTCAATGTAATTCACATAAATACATACGGATATGTGTTACCATACCCAAAATAAATATACATAACGAACCAATACAAAATGGCATATACCATAACCAACGTTTTTATAGTCGCTCTATTTTTCATATCACCTATTTTACACGCCATTGACATCTCAATAATACGGCTAACCAAAAAATACGAACCTATTCGTGTTGCAAAATCCATGACACTATGTAGTTGAGATATGGCCGCTTCAATGAATAACATTAAAAACCAGAAAACGTGGTGTTCATCATATTTTTTCATTGGTTTATATAGGACTAAGCATAGTGCAATTGCTGGCATTCTTATTGCCAATTCTTGCCAAAACAGCGATACGGAGTCACCTACCGCATATTTTAAGTATTTCATAGTAAGTATTCCGGAGGACGTCAACGCTGCAACAATAGATTGGAAGAAGACAACACCCAAAATAGTACTAACCACTACTACTACTTGTCTTGCAAAATTGCGAGGTTTTTCAATATACAAAGCGATGAGATATAAGATTATCCCGATAAAAGCCGATCTGTGAAACATCATCGCCACCAAAACGGTGATAACATACTTAAGCAAATTTCTATCATAAATATATTTAATACCAAAAATAATAATTGCCATTGCTATCCACTGGCGCATCAAATTATATGAATTTTGATAAAACATAAAGCAATAAATCATAATGGCAATATTATACGACAAGTGTTCCTTTATACGGTAAAGCCCAACGAAAACGCCGGTATTTATAATCAAGGAAGTCAAAAACAACGTGCCAAAAAGACTTTTAAATACTTTAGTACCAATAAATGCCACAAACAGATATGCCGATTCTATTTCATTTATTGTGTGAAGAGGCGAATGAAATAAATAATTTAACAATTCTTTGGCATTTGACACTTTAGACGCTGCAAGATATACTGGATTTGCGTATATTTCTACATCTGTGCCAATTGAAACATCACGAAATCCTGCCAAAAGCGAAAGAATCATTATACAGAGAAAAACCACCAATTTTTGATGTTTCTGTTTCTCGAAATTATAGAGTAGAATGCTAATTGTAAGATAACATAAAAGATATATGATCATTTTAACACCTTGAAATCAAAATTATGTATAATATTCTCATTACAAATATAAAGACATACCTATATAGTATTAATATCTTCTCTAACCTTTCCCTGCGCTGTCTTTTTATGAGTAAATGATATTTCTTGCATATAATACTTCATTTACATTTCTCCTCATGCTTATTCATATCTTTTACACCAAAGCCTATATAACATCATTCCTATAGGTATCAGTGAATAATCAGCAAGTCTAACCGCTTTAAAGAAAAGTTTTTTGTTTAGCTTGTCGAATATATACGGCGATATTTCTTTTAAACGCCGTTCATAACCCTTTATCTTATCTTTTGCCTCAGCCGCATTATCAAGCAGCAGATATGTTCGTACAGTAGCTCCTATCGACCCTGCAATTCTACGGAATATTACAGCTTCTTTATTATTTGTAAGTTTTCCTGATGCTTTAAATTGCTCATACAAAACAGCCAAATTCAATGAAACAGTTTTCTGCATCTCCACATTCTTCAACATATTGCGTTTATTTATGCTTTGTGTCGCATTACCAACACGATACATATACACGGGCAAATTCCAATATACAAAACTGCCCGACAAAAAAATGGACCAAATTATATATTCAATATCCACATAAAAACATCTTTCGGTAATGTGAACATTGTTGTCCTGCAGTAAGGCTGTTCTTACCGTAAGCATATGAAGAGTAACAAGTTCCATCTCCATATTGTCGCTCCACGAATAAACCTTGTCAGTCTCCATTTGTTTAATTATGTTTACCGGCTCCCGGCTATCTCCACAAACTTTTATGTGTCCGGTCAGAACCATATCTGCGTCGGCGCTTTTTAGTTTTTGTATATATTCATAGAAATTATCGGTATCCACCCAATCATCGCCGTCAATAACACGGAAATATTTTCCCGAAGCCAGTTCGATTCCCTTGTTTATAGTGGAGCCATGTCCTCCGTTTTCTTTTGAAACATATTTAAAGGTGTCCGGCGCAAGGGCATGATATTTAAGAGCTATCTCTTTCGTGTTATCTTTGGAACCGTCATCGATAATCAGTACCTCAATATCGTCAATAAATCGGTCGTCAAATAAAGATGACAATGTCTGTTCAAGGTACTTTTCGACATTGTATGCGGCAACGGATATTGTAAGTAATTTTGACATTTATTCACCTTCGTTTGTATGGGCTTTTAGTTATTATATTAAATTTAGTAATTTATAAGCCATTTCTTCTTATAAGGATCAATTTATAATCATCCTATCTATGTTTCTTTGATATCGCCACAGCTTTCCTCACATAGATTACCGTATTGACAACAAACGCCGTACCGTAGTAAAATAAGCAATAAAGCACTGCGATATCCAATACTTTAAATATCGCCGATATTAATGCGATCTCAGGAATTATTCCCAATCCAAATTCTCTGTCTATAAACATCTTAAGAGACATAGGTTGTGCACCGTCAGTGCGAAAATCCTTTTCTACTTCAATTATTCCTTGATCAGCAAGCTTTCGTTCGTTGTTCTTATACTTTTGATAAATAAGCCTCATCATCGTATCTGAACTTGACGCCAACGCTCCAAGCAGGATTATCCATGGATTGTGGGCTTTGAAAAATAATCCTCCTTCAAAATAGGCCGCAACTCCCATTGTCGTTCCCATAAATCCCACTAAAAGATAGCTACTCATGCTGTCCGCAAACTCACCGAATGGAAGTTTTTTTACACTTCTTGCCAAGTTGCCATCCACACAGTCTAATATTACCCAAAATATCATAAGAACCGAACCGATAATGTGACATAACTGGACGTTGATCAAAAACATGGAACAGGCCGCAACTGCCAAAAAAGCAGAAAAATACGATACGGCATTTGCCGATATACCAAGATTTGCGGCAACGCCAGCCAAAAAGAATGATATTTTACGATATAACAACCTTGTCAGTGTAGAATCCTTTTTACGTTTCCATTCCGGCATAGCGTCTTTAAAATATTTTGAGGTGTATTTCAACGTTGACTCTCTCCCTTGAATAATTGTTTTTTAAATTATTGTCAAATTTACTTTATTCCCAAAATCTTCCATAACTTCGACAATGGCTTCCGTAACATCATTTTCAATATATGTTGAGGCTCGCCCCTTCTCTATCGACTGCACAAAAGCAACCAATTCATACCGTATTCCCTCGCCGTCGAGCTGATAAAAGTGCCGCCTGTTCTGCGCGGGGTCCTCGTAGCGAAGCTCGAAATAGTCCGTTTTCCACCACGGCGCGGGAACGTATATATACCCCTCTGTGCCGGAAACCACAAGCTCGCCCTCGGACTTTACTCCTTTGCCCACCTTTATGGACGCCACGGCTTCGGGATATGTAAAGTCTATTTTGGTAAAGGCGTCGAATTTTTTCGCCTCGTTCATAAAATGAGTCGTTATTTTTTTATCTCTATAATTTGTCCCAAGTATCTGAAACACCGGCAACAGGGCGGTTGGCCCCCATGCGCTGATACTGTTCCACGCGTTTTCCATATCCGTATATTGTAGGCTCGTACACGTTGCGTCCACGGAAACTATCCTGCCTATTTTTCCTGTTTTAGCTAACAATACAAGTCGGGAATATGCTGTTGCGTAGGCCGTTTTAATGGCCTCTGTAAATATCAGTCCGTTTTTTTCGGCCATATCCCGAAGTTCATGATACTCTTCAACACTCAGCGCAACAGGCGATTCGCACAATACGTGTTTGCCTTGACGCAACGCTTCTTTTATCTGCTCATAGTGCAGCGATGGGTGGGAATGTATATACACCGCATCCACACTGGAGAGCATATCGTCATAGCTTTCAGTATCTATATTTACGACCTTTATTCCATTTACAAATTCACACTCGGCTTCCACCTTCTTAAGGTAGAGAGAGTTGCCGACAAGGCCTAAGGTTATAGCCCGTTTCTTCTCCCGTATTTCCGAGCTGGAAACACCCTCTGTTCGGTCAAGATAGACCACCTTGCAAAACTCGTTCAGATAGTCAAACTGCCCGACCCAATCGGAGCCAACGGTAAAGATGTCAATGTCATAACGCTTTATGTCGTCGATTTTCTGACCCTCGTATTCCTCAACGATTATCTCGTCGGCAAGGCCAGTGGCACGGACGGCCTCGATGCGCTCCATCAAAGACTGCTGGACATTTATCTTGCCCCTTGTCTTGTCGTAGTCATCGGCGGTTACGCCGACTATCAGATAGTCGCCGAGGGCCTTCGCTCGCTCAAGGAGACGGATATGTCCTCGATGCAGCAGGTCATAAGTGCCGTATGTAATTACCTTGGTCATATGCGTCACCTCCAAATATTGATGTGTTCAATTGGCCCCATTACATGAAAAACTTGTCCGTACAATAACTGTATTTTGTTCCATTTTCACCGTCTTTTGACATATTTAAGATTTTTTCGGCAAAATATAAATCTTGAATTGCCAAGCCATAATTATAGACAAGTATTCGTTCTTTGTCCGACGTCCTTCCGGCCACTATTCCATTCAGCACATCGCTTGTATTGGCGACGGATTTAAATGAATTGAAATACTTAAAGCCTTTGATTTGTTCAATTTCATCAGTAAAGACTTTATCAAAAAATAAATCACAGTTCATAAATCCCCGCGTCATTATCGGGATTACTGTACATCCTTCGCAAAAGCACTCATCCGCACAAAAATTTTCGGTAACATTGGTAACCGCTGAAATGATAATGTCAGTATTTTCCACGGTTTCTTCGTATGTATCACACAAAACGAAATTCAAATTACTGTAATCTTTAAATCTCTCCATAAACCTTTTTTCATGATCGTGATATTTATACAGTTTCAAGGTAATACGGCGATTATCTATCTTAGAAAAAAGCACAGCCGCACAAATAGTCATGATATTACCAAGACCGATCAATCCTATTGTATCAAATCCATCCCGTCCGTATAAAATCGCTGAATGTGCCGCAGATGCCCCTGTCCGGAGAGTGGTTATATACTCTGCGTCCATCAGGGCTTTTAACACCCCGGTATCACTCTCGTACAGCAATAAATCGCTCATCATGACAGGACGCTTTTCTCCGTCTTTTAAAGAGTGCCGTCCTATCATTTTCACCATCGCAAGATTAGATTTTTCATGGAGGCAGGACATAACGGCGTAGTAATTTCCGTTTTCCTGGTTTATTCTGGTTTTTGGCGGCATGACAAACTCGTTTTTACGTTTGAGTGCTTCATCTACCCAAGTATAAAGTTTTAACAGCGGTACCGCCTCGCTTATTTTTTTAACTGTTTTAAAGTCAAGAATTTTCATTATACATTCCTTCAAACAATTTTTTATAAAAGTCCTCTTTTTTCCATATCCTTAAGCGCGGCCACAAGAGTATCGTTATCCTTCGGCGTCAACGCTCCGATATGTCCAACCCTGAAAACCGTATTTTTCATATTCCCGCCATTAGGGCATACCCAGATACTGTATTCATCTTTTAATATCTCAAAAATTCTGTAAGCGTCAGCGTAAATAGGGTGTACCGGAGTAACTCCGTTAGCAGGAGATTCAGAAACAAATTCAAATGGCAATTCTTTGATCTTACTTCTAAAATCTTCTGCCTGTGCGGCTACACGATCGATTTCCGCTTCGCTGCCTCCGGCTTTTTCGATTTCTTTGAGCCTTGTGTTAATCTGTCTCAAAATACCTACGGCCGGAGTAAACGGCGTCTGACCGCGTTCCATATTCTTCAAAGTATCCGCCAAATTAAAGTACATAGACTTAACTTTTGCGCTAACGACACGCTCAACCGCTCTTGGAGCAAGAACGATAATCGACACTCCCGGAGGGCAGGCAAGAACCTTTTGGGATCCGGTTATCATTACGTCAGCCCCACAGTGAGCCATGTCAAAAGGATCAGCAAGGAACGACGATACACAATCGCACACATAAAAAAGGCCATTCTTTTTACAAAATTCCCCTATCATTTCCGAATCGTAAAGAACTCCTGTCGATGTCTCATCAATATTCACCAACAGTCCGGTAAATGCTTGTCCGTCATATTCATAAAGTTGCTCTTTCGTAAGCTTTTGGCCATGATTAAGCTTAATCGTTTCATGCGGAACACCGTGAATCTCACAGAGCTCTACAAAGCGATGCCCGAAGCTGCCACCGTCGATGACAAGTACATTGTCAGTTTCACTAAAGCAATTCATAACTACTGCTTCCATTGATCCGGTTGATGAATTTGTCATAAAAACCGCTTTGGAGCCTTTCGGGGCCTTCGCGTATTTCAACATAAGACTTTCATTTTCTAACATAACTGCCGAAAACTCAGGCGTTCTGAAATACGGAACCTGTTCGCCGCCGATTTCACGGACTTCATCACTGCACATAACAGGGCCAACTGTAAAGTTAAGCATATTTTTCCTCCTATGTTGTTTTTTTATTTTGTCCTGCGATAATCACGATGTCACCAATGTTGTAGTTAATATTATTTGCTTAGATTGTTTTAAATAAAAATCGTGGATATCTTTTGCAGAATTCAGCCCAAAACGCTACGGAACAGCAGTTTCGATTATACCTTTTCCAAAGTTGCCGTCAGGCTTAAAATACTCTCGTCAGCGTCCAATATCGCTGTTTTAATATCATACGTGGTGGTGATTTTTCCGGACAAATAGCTTGTCCCGTTTTCAGAATCCTCTACGGTGATTTGATTCAAAAACATTTCCGGTTTTAAAGCATAGATTATTACATTATATTTTTCATTTCGGGATATTTCACCGGCGAGGCACATTCCAATATTGCCTCCGCCTAATATTGTTACTTTCATTGAGGGCACCCCTTTAATGCAAATCCTTAATTTTTCTTGCCGGTACCCCAGCATAAAGTGAATTTGGCTCACAGTCCTTATTTACAACGGAGCCTGCTGCAATTATACAGCCGTCGCCAACGGTCACTCCGGGCAAAATCGTACTTCTTGCTCCAATCCAGCAACCGTTGCCAACTTTTATGGGGTAGCTCACATCGGCGCCGGCCCGAGATTGGGCGGAACCGATTTCGTGCGTAATTCCTATAAAAGATACTTCCATAGCAATCCGGCATCTGTCTCCAATCTTTATTTTGGCATCTTTTCCTCCCGAATAAAATTTGCAATATTGATTCACAAAGCTGTCGCTGCCAATAGATATATTAGTTGAAGATATGTATATATTTCTTCTTACATTAGTCCCTTTCCCAACCTTAAAACCTATTAAATTATAAAAGCATCTTCGTATTTTGGATGGAAGAAAATTAGGAACCCAATTCATCAAGCGCCGTATAATAAAATTGTTTGCGTATTTCATAATCAATGCCCCGCTATTTATTCAACAGTTCACTGTAAAATGCAGATAATTTTTCAGTTTGACTACATATATCAAACTCTTCAATCACATTCTGTGTATTCCTTTTTTTACTCTTAGTATTAGCAACAGCCTTCGCCCAACTGCACAATCCATCCCCAAGGCTCATAAACACGACGTTTTCCGTAATTTTAGTCTCCTTTGTCATCTTATCCGACAAAATGCAGGGCAGACCCTCGGCTTGAGCCTCAACGCCAACCACGGGCAAGCCCTCATATCTCGACGGAAGTACAAACACATCCATCGCCTGATAAATTCGGTTTACATCATTGCGATTGCCCAAGAACAAGATGTTTTTCTGTATTTCGTTCTTTGTGTTCATCAAAAACACCCCTGTAATAATTTTGCAGCTTCAACGCTTGCTGTATAATGTCATAATCCTCAGACATACATCGGTTATCGCGCCGCAGATTTTCTTTTATTACGGCATTTACCCACTTGTCGACGTCTTCATTGAGATCAATAAAATCCACATTGCTGTTTATCTTAGCCTCACTTGGCACCATACTCGAAGCAACAACTTTTAAACCGCTTACCTGTGCTTCTACCGCTACCAAGCCAAGCCCTTCATACCTTGACGGAAAGACGAAAATATCCATCGCTTGATACAGCCTGTCAACATCATTTCTGTTGCCTAAGATCTGTACCCCCCCCCAGATTTTCCACACGCTCTTTTATCCTCTCCAAATCCTCGCCCTCGCCCACCATGAGCAGCATGGCGTTGGGATTTTGTTTATATACCTCTTCAAAAATATCTATCAGAAAATCTTGATTTTTCTGGTAGCAGAACCGCCCCACATGGCCGATGACGAATTTATCGTCGCCTATGCCCAATTCCTCGCGGACTTCCTTGCGGACATTTTCATCAAACCTAAACTTATCAAGCTCGATGGCGTTATTGAATATCGTCACCTTGCCCTGCTCCATGGCCTTTTTGCCGAACAGCCACTCGCCCGCCAGCCTCGAGCAGGCGGCGTAATGAGTGGGGTATATTTTCGCAAACGGTCGAAGCATATATTTCAAAATATTTTTCTTTGTCTCACCTTTCCCGGCGGTGGAGTGGCTGTGCGAGATTCGCACCGGCACTCCCGCCTTTTTTGCGGCATACATGGAGAACACGTTGATTGTATTCAAATGAGCGTGAACGATTTGATAATTCTGCTCCTTAAAAAGCTTAACAAGCGCCGGTATGTATTCGTGCAGCCTTTGATATGGCGGAACAATGAAAACTCTGCCGCCCAAGCTTTCAATTTCGTCTTTTCGCGGTATCGGCATTACCGAGTCGCTGTCCGCGACGAAATCAAACTGCACCTTTGTGCGGTCAATGTGCCGATAGTAGTTCATGACTACCGACTCTGTTCCGCCGTACAGCATCTTTCCCATGATTTGGGCAACTCGTATAGGTTCCATCATTTTGCCTCTTTATCGTACAAATTTAATTCATCCAACCATTTATCCCGTTCGCCGGCGAACTCCGCGCTGCCCTTTATCCCTTTGAACATCTGCTTAAAGCTGTAGCCGTAGTGCGACTTGGTGTAAAACGCCCTATGCACCCAAGCTACAGGCAAAAGAAACGGATATTTTTTTAGGTATGTATAGCGATAGTCCAGCATCTTGACCGTGGGGAAGAACATTCGCCGGACGAAGCCCACCTTATCCTCATGCTTGGCGGCCTGACGTATCATCACGTTATCGTTCATGGCGCCGAAAACTCCGCCGTTTAGAGTGTATTCCATAAAATGTTCGGCATCTGCGGGTTCAATATCCGTTTCAACATCGAAATACTGCTTGACTGCATTAAGTATATACACATAGGCGTTTTCAAAATGCTGTTCGGTGCAGGCCCGGCGGACAAAATCAAAGTCGATTTCGTCTTTATACTTTTTTATGTACAGCGCGATGTCAAGCAAACTGCGTATTCCAGCTCCCTCGCGGACCATATGCTTGCCGAAATGGAGTATCAAGTGCGCAAGCATATATGTGGGATTTAGCGTTAATATTCCGCTTTCCGTCCGCATGGTGTTGTTCGGAAAGCGCTTGTCCCATTCAAGGCAGTTAACGCGGAATTCCTCCTCAAGGGTGAAGAAAATCTCCCAAAAGTGACGCCCTTTTGTGGCGTTGATGCCCATACTTTCGACTGAAATGTCATAACCCTCGGAGGTAAATATTTCCTTTACTTTGGGGAATTTTTCCTTTTCCGCAAAGGCGTCAAAATCACCCATAGTTCGAAGCTCGGGAGTTTTATATAAATCCTTGACAACAATTCCTTTAAGGCAAATTGTTTCAAGTCCGTTTTGCCGCAAAATCCCCATCATCCGCTCAAACTCGTCGAACCTGTCACCCATGAGCATGGCTGTTTGTAGCATTGACATATACCACTGCTCATAGTTTTCGGGGCGCCGCTCGTCCGGCAACTTTTCAATCGCGCTTGCAAGCAGACCGGTGAGGTTTTGCTCTTTGGACTTGTCCCACAGCCACTGCCAGTTGAGGCCCTCGGGCGGAGCGGGGGGCGTTTCATCAAAGATGGCCGCCCGGGACAGTGATATGAAATACTTTTGTTCCGTCGTCACGGGCAGTCACTCCTTTCTTAAAGCCATTAAGATTTTATCTTAATGGAGGAATGGAAAAAGCGCCGCCGGTTAAGGGATTTACTCCCTTTTCCGACGGCGCTTTTGACGTTTTATACGGTTTATTTCAGCTTTTGAGCACGATAAAAAGGCCGGTCAATCGCCGGCCATCTCAGCCCCACATATGAGATTTAGATTTTTATCAAATTCATATACTGTCGCTTGACATCAAGGGTAGTGTGAACGTACCTATTCAACGTCATTGAGGCGCTGGCATGACCCAAAATTTCACTCAGCGACTTGACGTCAAAGTTCATTCTTATGCAATTCGAGGCGAAAAGATGCCGGAGATCGTGAAAGCGTATGTCGCGGAGTCCGTATTCCTTCAGTGTTCGCTTGAATGCACTCCTCAGCCTTGACGGTTCTGGGACGGTCTCCGTGCCGGTAATGATATATTCATTGCCTTCTCCCTTAAGTTTTGACATCAGTTTACATAATTGTAGTGGCAGCGGTATTGTCCGTAAGGAGCTTTGTGTTTTTGGCGTACCAACATGAAGCCTTGTGCCGCCTGAATTGTCCGGTATTCTCTGCACCGTCCGGCGAACGGTGATTGTACCCTCGACGCTGTCGTAGTCCTCCCAACGGAGACCGCAGACCTCACCGATGCGAAGCCCCGTGTACAGGGCCAGCAATATACCAAGATTTACGGTAGATACCTGCGACATCAGGCATTTTGTAAGCCTCTGCTGCTCTGCGGGGCTTAACATCTTTCTTTCGCGGCGCTCAAGCTTCGGGGTTTTGACGTTCCGTATTTTATTTGGTATCTCGTACTCCTGTTCGCAGAAGTTGGCGACGGACTTTACGATGGCGACAATATCCCGCAGATATTTTTTCGATATGCCGCCTTTGCCCTTGAGCTTGCCGTTCTCGGACTTTTCACGTATAAAACAATTCATCTCACCGGTGTCAAGCTTGCGCATATCTTTGCCCGCAAGCTGGGGCAGTATCTGCCTTTTTAACAAATATTCGTAATTTATATAGGTAGACTCTTTGACTCTCGGCTTCACGTCGGCAAGCCACTCGTTTGCCGCCCGGCCAAAGGATATGTACGACGCGGCATGACTGTCCGTCCGCCGTTCGATGAGCTTCTGTTTAACTTCCTTGTAGCTGTGACCGTAAACCGATATGTACTTTTTCTCACCTCTGCTCTCGGTGAGAAACCTTCCCTCCCAGCGGCCGTCCTTGCGTTTGTAGATGTTTTCCCCTTTTTTAGGCATTGTTGAGCCCTCCTTCGACAGAATAATATTTTACGATGAGCAAAAATCCTTGCTTGCAAGGGGATTTTTGCGAAGCCGTCAATATCGAGCCCGAGCCGAAGGCTCGGAAAAAGCACGGCTTTTTGGATTTGCGGAGCAAATCCGCGAAGATATTATACCATAAATTTGACGGCTTATCTTTTTATCCTTTGAAAAATAAGGTGAAAGTTGGGGCAGCTCGTCTTAACTTCCATAAAATTTTGTATTAAACTCCTTGACAAAGTGTACTCTTCGTGATATAATATCAAAAGAATTTGTGTATATCCTTTTAAAAAAGTGCATTATATAGAATTTTTGCGACGATGATACAATGATTGACCGTAAAATACAGGTGAAAATTAAGATAAAATCTTAATGATTTTAAGAGAGAGTCAACCGACGGTGCAAGAAGAATCCCGTCCCATGTGCGGCAGCAACGCCGTGATATTTGATTTTGTAAATGGTTTCGGAAATATAAGACCATTTCATGCCACATAAGGAAAAGTGTCCGAAGCAGAGACAGAGCGGTTATCGAGCCTGTAAGTGTGGCTTGGGGCCGGAGATAAGAAACAGAGTGATATGTATGAAAATATGTTTGGTTAGCTCGTCCGGAGGCCATCTCACACATTTATATATGCTCAAGCCCTTTTGGCAGGACA
>CANRJP010000076.1 GCA_947630975.1 uncultured Clostridia bacterium | reverse complement strand
ATCCGCCCGAATAGCCGGAGCGCCGCGTGACCTTTTGCGAAGAAGGAGGGGCAAGCCCTCGTGCGACGGCATTTTTGTAAAAAATGTCGGAGCATAGACGGGCTTTGCCCCGACGCCGCCGAGGGTGATTTTCGTTCGTAGTTCAAGGGCATAAAAATAAGAAAATTCGCTCGTAAGGGCGAATTTTCTACATTATGCAATTATTTTATTTTTATCGGTTGATTATATAACTCTCAAATTTGCCTTAAATTAAGTCATTGAGCCCTTGAACGATCTGCGCCATTTTTTTACGGCCCCCTCGTATAATAAAAGTAGTAGTTTTTAGAGTTACTCTCTAAGAACTATGGTATAATTGTTTAGATGCTGTGGATCGGTGTACAGCCCCTACCGCATGACGGTTTTAGAAAGGCTCCAACCACAGCCTCTTTGCAATTTGTTAATTAGTTAGATACCGCTCGACGGTTTATTTGGAACGAGGTTACAAATGCAATGAGTCCCTGTGGATCTAAACAGCGTCATATTTTTTTAGTGGAGGTATCTTTATGGTTTTTGTAGGTATTGATGTGGCGAAGGACAAGCACGATTGTTTCATAATCAATTCTGACGCCGAAGTATTGTGTGATGTGTTCTCTATCGCAAATTCTCTCGTCGGCTTCAATGATCTCTTTTCTAAAATTCTCTCTGTTGCGCCTGATGTGAATAAAATAAAAGTAGGACTTGAGGCCACGGGACACTACAGTTACAATCTACTTGGATTCCTTTTGAACAAAGGCCTGCCAACCTACGTCATGAACCCCTTGCATACTAATCTCTACCGTAAAAGTCTGTCTCTCAGAAAAACTAAAACAGACAAGGTAGACGCTCGCGTGATTGCTTCTATGTTAATGTCTTGCGCGGATCTCAAACCCTACACAAGCACATTATATCACAAAGAAGAACTAAAATCACTAACAAGATACAGATTTGATAAAGTTTCTGAAAGATCTAAACTCAAATCTTCCGTCTCAAGACTTGTTACCATTCTTTTCCCTGAACTTGAAAAGCTCGTCCCCTCGCTGCATATGAAGTCCGTTTACGCTCTTCTCAGTGAATTTCCCTCTGCCGCACATATCGCCGACGCTCACCTTACAAGGCTCACTAATCTGCTCTATGAGAACTCCAAGGGACACTACGGCAGAGATAAGGCTATTCAATTTCGTGAAGCCGCAAGGCATTCTATCGGCTCTGTTATGTCTGCAAAGTCTTTGGAGTTAAAACATACTATCAAACTCATAGGTGAACTTACCAAGGAAATTGATGAGATAGATGCTGAGATCAAAAAGATTGTTGACGAATCCCAAACGACTTTGATGACCGTCCCGGGACTCAGTTACACCACGGTTTCCGTTATTCTTGCCGAGGTCGGGGATTTCTCTAACTTCGCAACTCCCGACAAGGTCCTTGCATTTGCGGGTATGTCCCCGTCTACATACCAATCGGGAAAGCTTGCAAACTGCCACGCGCGAATGGAGAAACGAGGCTCGAAGTATCTTCGCACCGCTCTTTACAACGCAACTAAATACGTCTGCAAGTGGGACAAGACCTTTGCCGATTATCTTGCCAAGAAACGCACTGAAGGCAAGCATTACAATGTTGCTCTTTCTCACGTTGCGAAAAAATTAGTCAGACTGATATTTGCTTTGGAAAAATCACGCTTGCCTTACATACCCGCTCTTTAATCTCACTCATAAAATTTTTCAGGCATCTTATGATGTCTTTTTGTCGTGTCTTTCTGCAACGCTTTAAAAATTTTAATTTTTTCATTTTGGGTATTGACTTTTAATAGTTAGTCTTTCTGTCATAACTTGTCCGCGAATTGCATAAATAATATACTGGAAAGGACTGATACATATGCTGAAGGAATTTATCGACTGCGGCAGGGCGCTGGTGGCCGTTCTTGAGGGCGAGATAGACCAGCGCTCGGCCTCGGCCCTGAGAGAGAGGATAGACATTGAGTATGAGCTCAACGGCAAGCCCCATCTGGTGCTGGATCTGACCGGAGTGACCTTCATGGATTCGGCGGGCATCGGCCTTATCATAGGCCGGTGGAAAAATGTCGCCTCGGCGGGAGGAAAACTGGCTCTGGCCGCCACAGGCCGCAAACTGATAAAAATATTGGAGTTGGGCGGAGTGACAAGGCTGGTAAAGATCTGTCCCAATTACCGAAAAGCAGTAGAGGAGTGCCTGAGATGAATAATTTCTTGAAAACAGAATTCCCGCCTTTGGACATCAACGAAAGTCTGGCGAGAGGAATAGCGGCCTTTTTTATTCTGCCTCTCGATCCCTCGGTGGAGGCAGCCGAGGACGTAAAGACCGCCGTCAGCGAGGCCGTCACCAACGCCATAATCCACGGTTATCGGGACAAAAGCGGGACGGTGGAAATGGAATTGAGCCTTGACGGACGGGAGCTGACTGTCGTTGTTCGGGACAGGGGGGCGGGCATCGAGGACATAGAAAGGGCCAGAATGCCCATGTTCACCACAAGACCGGAGGAGGAGCGGAGCGGAATGGGCTTTACCATAATGGAGAGCTTCATGGACAGCCTCGCGGTGGAAAGCGCTCCCGGTAAGGGCACCGCCGTAACCATGAAAAAGCGCTTGTAGGTGGGTCATGAGCGACGAAGTTAAGGAGCTCATTACAAGGGCACAGGCCGGCGACGGAGCCGCCATGGAGCGGCTGGTAAAGGATAACAGGGGCCTTATACTCAGCGCCGTTAGCCGTTTCCGTGACAGGGCCGAGAGCGAGGATCTGTTCCAACTGGGCGCCATAGGTCTGATGAAAGCGGTGAAGCGCTTTGACATGAGCTACGGCGTGGAGTTTTCCACCTACGCCGTACCCATGATAGTGGGGGAGATGAAGCGTTTTCTCCGTGACGACGGTATAATAAAGGTGAGTCGGAGCTTCAAGGAGCTGGCCGGCCGGGCCTTCGCCATTATGGACAGGACGGGTGAAATGACGGTCGGCGAATTGGCGGAAAGGCTGGGCGTCACTCCCGCACAGGTCACAGAAGCACTTGAAGCCGTCCGCCGACCGGATTCCATCGACAGAAACATATCCGACGGCGACGGAAAGCCCGTCCTACTGATGGACACCGTACCCTGCGAGGACGGCGAGGAAGATATGCTGACGCGTATAAGCCTGTGTCAGGCCATTAACGAGCTGCCGGGCCGGGACAGGGTGATAATCGTCCTGCGGTATTTTCGCGGCAGGACCCAGTCCGAGGTGGCAAAGGTTCTGGGACTCAGTCAGGTGCAGGTTTCGCGGCTGGAAAAGAAGATACTGGCCAACATGAGGGAAAAGATAGGTTGATTGGGGCAATATGGGCACGGATTTTGTGCGGTATTGTCCCAATTTACAGTGCTTTATCCCCATCGCGCCGTCCGACAAAATTTTTTTCAAAATCCTCTTGTAATTCGCTGTAAGATTTGGTATAATATAAAATAAGTGATAATGCAAATACCCTGAAAAGGACGCTGAACCATGCTGTTTTCCGAGAAAAATCCGAACCCGCGGGAGTACAGCCCGCTGGCTCTGGCCTACATAGGCGACACTCTGTTCGACCTGTACATCAGGACGAGGATCTTGGAGCGGGGCAATCGAAAAGTCACCGATATGCACCGGCTGGCGGTGAGCTACGTCCGGGCGGAAAGTCAGGCCGAAATGGCCCGGTTTCTGGAGGCGGAGGTTCTTGACTCGGAGGAAGCGGACGTTTTCAAATGGGGCCGTAACGCCAAGGTCAACACCCATCCCAAGTGGGCCTCGCTTTTGGATTACCATTTGGCCACGGGTTTTGAGACCCTGCTCGGCTATCTGTATCTGAACGGCAGGCAGGAGCGGCTTGAGGAGATACTTGACAGGGCTTATGCAAAATTTAACGAGGAGTGATTGTTGTGAATAAGGAAACGGCAATTCATGCCTATAAGGCGAGAAAGCACGCTCTTACCGGCATTTATAACGCTCAGTCGGGCCACCCCGGCGGCAGCCTTTCCATAGCGGACATTCTGTCCGTGCTCTACTTCGAGGTAATGAACGTTGACCCCAAAAAACCAAAAATGCCTGACCGCGACCGCTTTGTGCTTTCCAAGGGACACTGCGCGCCGGCTCTCTACGGCATTTTGGCCGAAAAAGGATTTTTCCCCGCGGAGGACGTTGCCACTCTGCGCCGGACCGACAGCTATATGCAGGGCCATCCCGACATGAAGGGCATTCCCGGCATAGACATGTCCACCGGTTCTTTGGGTCAGGGCATCAGCGCCGCCAACGGCATGGCTCTCGCCGGCAAGCTGGCGGGTAAGGACTATCGGGTATATACCATTCTCGGCGACGGCGAGCTGGAGGAGGGTCAGGTTTGGGAGGCGGCCATGTTCGCCGCCCACTACAAGCTGGACAACCTCACCGCCTTTGTTGACAACAACGGCCTCCAGATAGACGGCAATATCGCCGACGTAATGAACTCCAACCCCATCGATAAAAAGTTCGAGGCCTTTAATTGGAACGTTATCACCATCGACGCCCACGACTATGACGCCATTCTTGACGCCGTAAATCAGGCCAAGGCCACAAAGGGCAAGCCCACCGTGATTATCGCCAAGAGCGTGAAGGGTAAGGGCGTTTCCTTCATGGAGGGTCAGGCCGCATGGCACGGCGCGGCGCCCAAGCAGGAGCAGTTCGAGCAGGCCATAGCCGAGCTGGACGCAAAGATAAAGGAATTAGAGGAGGCGTAAATCATGGCAATCGGAGATAAGAAAGCTACCCGTGAAAGCTACGGCCAGGCTTTGGCCGAGCTGGGAGAAAAGTACGACATACTGGTAATGGATGCGGATCTTTCCAAGTCCACCAAGACCGATACATTCAAGAAAAAATTCCCCGAAAGGTTCATCAATACAGGCATCGCCGAGGGCAACATGATGGCTACCGCCGCCGGTATCGCGTCTACCGGCAGAGTTGTGTTCGCCAGCTCTTTCGCCATGTTTGCCGCCGGCCGCGCCTTCGAGCAGGTGCGCAACAGCATCGCCTATCCCAAGCTGAACGTGAAGATAGGCGCGACCCACGCCGGAATTTCCGTGGGCGAGGACGGCGCAAGCCATCAGTGCCTTGAGGACATAGGCATCATGCGCACAATCCCCAATATGGTTATAATCAACCCCGCCGACCACGTGGAGGCCATGGCGGCGGTTGAGGCGGCAATTCTCCACGACGGCCCCGTATATCTGCGCTTCGGCCGCCTTGCCGTGCCCCAGATCTTTGACGAGAGCTACAAGTTTGAGCTGGGCAAGGGCGTGACCATAGCCGAGGGCAAGGATGCCACCATCGTGGCTACCGGCCTTATGGTTCCCTACGCAATCGAGGCTCGGGAGTTGCTGGCTAAGGAGGGCATCGACGCGGGCGTTATCAACATTCATACCATCAAGCCCATCGACGCCGAATTACTTACCGCCGCCGCTGAAAAAACCGGCGCGATAGTTACCGCCGAGGAGCACAACGTAATCGGCGGCCTTGGCAGCGCCGTGGCCGAGGTGCTGGCCGAAACCTGTCCCGTGCCCGTCAAGCGTGTGGGCACTCAGGATGTGTTCGGCCGCAGCGGCAAGCCCTATGAGCTTATGGAAATGTACGGCCTTACCGCCGAAAATATCGCTAAAAATGTCAAGGAAGCTATGGCGCTGAAGAAGTAAGAAGTCAGTATAGGTTGGGAGTTAGAAGCAATGAGGGTAGAGGAGCAGAAGCGGCGTGACGGTCATACCGATCTGCCTTATGGCAGCCATCACAAAAAGTCGCCCCCTATGCTCCCGGCCTCCCGCTTCTAACTCCTTTGCTTTATCGCCGTTTCAGAAAGGTAATCCATTTCAATGAATGATATTTTAAATCAACTCAACCCGCCTCAGCGGGAGGCGGTCACCGCCACCGAGGGGCCGGTACTTGTGCTGGCCGGGGCGGGAAGCGGAAAAACAAGGGTGCTGACCTACCGCATTGCCTATATGCTGGAGGAAAAAAATATCGCCCCATGGAACATTCTGGCAATAACCTTTACCAATAAGGCCGCCAACGAAATGGCCGACCGGGTGGAAGCCCTTGTGGGCGCCGCCGCCAACGATATGTGGGTGCGTACCTTTCACTCCGCCTGCGTCCGTATTCTCCGCCGTGACATCGAACGGCTGGGCTATGGACGAAATTTCAATATTATCGACGCCGACGACCAGAAAAGTTTGGTCAAGGAGTGCGTCAGGGAGCTGCGCCTAAGTGAGGACGAGTTCCCGCACAGATCCGTGCTGGCCGAAATATCCCGTGCCAAGGACGGCCTTTATACGCCCGAAGAATACTGCCGGGAGTTTGCCACCGAGTACCGGCTCTCCCAGGTGGGCAGAATATACACGCTGTACCAGAATAAGCTGCGCCGATCAAACGACGTCGATTTTGACGACCTCATCATGCTTACGGTGCGGCTGTTCAGGGAATGTCCCGACGTGCTTGAATATTACAGAAATAAGTTTAAATATATACTGGTGGACGAATATCAGGACACCAATCCCGCCCAAAACGAGCTTATAATCCTGCTGGCCGGGGAGCACCGCAACATCTGCGTTGTGGGCGACGACGACCAGAGCATTTACAAATTCCGAGGCGCGGACATATCCAATATTCTGGAATTTGAAAAGGCTTTCCCCAACGCCAAGGTGGTAAGGCTGGAGCAGAACTACCGCTCCACCCAGAACATACTGGACGCCGCCAACAGCGTCATAAAAAACAATACGGGCCGCAAGGGCAAGCATCTGTGGACCGACGGCGAAAAGGGCGAGAATATTCAGGTATATCGGGCCAATAACGATTTTGACGAGGCCGATTATATCGTTAAACAGATCAGGTCGCTGGCGGCGGACGGCTACCGTTACGGCGACATCGCCGTTCTCTTTCGGGCAAAGTCCTCATCGAAGGTGATAGAGGATTGCTTTATGCGGGCCGCTCTGCCGTACAGGGTGCTTTCCGGTCTCAGGTTTTACGACCGCAAGGAGATCAGGGACATGATAGCTTATTTGCGGCTCATCAAGAACCCGGACGACGACGTGAGCCTTCGTCGGATAATAAACGTTCCCTCCCGAAAAATAGGCAAGGTCACCTTGGACGCCATCAATTCCATGGCGGCAAGGGAGGGGGTCAGTCTTTACCGTGCCATAAGCGGGCACCTTGAGGATTTTAAGGGTGGAGTCGCGGAGTTTTACACCCTGATAGAAAATCTCCGTTCCCTTGTGGGCACGGTGCCCATTGACGAGCTTGTGCAGCGGGTCTATGAGGACAGCGGCTACGAAAAATCCCTTGAGAAGGACGAAAAAGGCCAGGAACGGGCCGAAAATATCGGCGAGCTTATCAGCGGTGCGTCCCACTATACTGAAACCGTGGACGAACCGAATTTTGATGATTACATGGACAATCTGGTCCTCGTCAGCGATGTTGACAACTACGACGAGGACACCGACGCCGTGGTCATGATGACGATGCACGCCTCCAAAGGACTTGAGTTCCCGGTGGTATTTATCTGCGGCTTTGACGACGGAGTTTTCCCCAGTGTTAAGGCTATTTTCGACCCGGAGGAAATACAGGAGGAGCGGCGGATCTGTTATGTGGCTATTACACGGGCGCGTCAGCGTCTGTATCTTACCGGCTCTCACAGCCGAATGGTCTTTGGCAAGACGTCTGTCTATAAGCCCTCGCGGTTTTTAAATGAAATACCGGAGGAGCTTTACGAGCTGACCGACGCCAGAGAAGAAATGCACGCACGGGCGGAACAGCTCCGTGAGACTATGGGAGCGATGATGCAAAAAAAGGAAAAGAAGATGCCCACGGCCACCGTTACGATGAGCGCGGAAAAGCCAAAGCCCACCGGAAACGTGAATTTGAAAGCCGGAGATACGGTGAGCCACCCCAAATTCGGCGAGGGCGTCATAATCTCCGCCCAGCCCGTGGGCAACGACGTTCACTACAAAATCAACTTTAACGGCGTGGGCGAAAAAAATCTTCTGGGACTTTATGCAAAATTGACAAAGATAAATTGACAAAACCGGAAAAATATGTTACAATAGATGGTGATTGTATGTATGACGGCTTCGCCCACCTTTACGACGCCCTCATGGAGGATATTTCCTACGGAAAGTGGGCGGACTACTATCATGAGATATTCCGCCGCTTCGGCTGCGGAACGAAGCTTGGCCTTGATCTGGGCTGCGGCACCGGCAGCATGACAATGGAGCTGGCCCGTCGGGGCGCCGAGATGATAGGCGTCGATATTTCGGCCGATATGCTGGCCGTTGCAAGAGACAGGGCCGCAGACGCGGGGCTGGACATTCTGTACCTCAATCAGGACATGGCGGACTTCGAGCTTTACGGCACCGTGGACTTCATCGTCAGCAGTCTCGACTGTGTCAACTATATCACCCGTAAGAACGACCTCAAGCGGGTTTTTCGGCTGGTGAACAACTACCTTGACCCCGGCGGACTGTTTATCTTCGACGTGAACACGGAGTACAAGCTTAGCCAAGTACTTGGCGGCAACACCTTCGTCAGCGACGGAAGGGACATTTTCTGGGCATGGCAGAACGAGTATGATAAAAAAAGCCGGCTGTGCGACTTCTATCTCACTTTTTTTGAGCGGGTGGGAGAGACCTACCGCCGGTTCGACGAGGTTCACACCGAAAGGGCCTACGGGGCGGACGAGCTCTGTTTAATGCTGCGGGAAGCCGGACTTAAGGTGGAGGCCGTGTACCACGATTTGACCTTCGGAAAACCGAGAAAAACCTCCCGGCGGCTGTTTTTTGTGGCGCGGGAGCAGGGAAAGGTCGTGTCCCCATGAAAACCGTCATCGGCGGCGGCCCCGCCGGAATGATGGCCGCCATTACGGCGGCGGAGCGGGGCGAGAGCGTCATACTCCTTGAAAAAAACGAAAAGCTTGGCCGCAAGCTGGCTATAACCGGCAAAGGCCGCTGTAACCTTACAAACGCCTGCCCGCTGGAGGATTTTTTCGAAAACGTCCCCGTCAACGGCAGCTTCCTTTACAGTGCGATCTACGGCTTTACCAACGCCGACACCGTGGATTTTTTTGAAAACAGCGGAGTTCCCACAAAGGTGGAACGCGGGAACAGGGTCTTTCCCGTCAGCGACAGGGCTTACGACGTGGTTGACGCCCTACTGCTCAGACTGCGAAGGGCCGGGGTTCGCATAGTTTGGGACAACGCCGTCGAAATACTCGCCGAAAACGGCGCCGTCGTCGGCGTCAGGGGCGAAAGGAACCTCTATCCCAGCGACGGAGCCGTCGTAGCCACCGGAGGGGCGAGCTATACTCAAACCGGCTCCACCGGCGACGGCTACCGCTTCGCCAAGGAGCTTGGGCACGGCGTTACGGAGATCTATCCGTCGCTGATACCCATAGTCACCGTGGAGCCCACGGCCGCGTTACAGGGGCTTAGCTTGAAAAACGCCGCCCTCACCGTGAAAAGTCCCCGAGGGAGGGTCATTTACACCGACTTCGGCGAGATGCTCTTCACCCACTTTGGATTAAGCGGGCCGATAATACTCTCCGCCTCGGGTCACATGGGGAAAAATCCGGAGGGCTGCCGCATAATAATCGACCTTAAGCCCGCCCTCGGTGAGGAAAAGCTGGACGAGCGGGTGCTTCGGGACTTTGGCGAAAACGCCAACCGTGACTTTGCAAATTCCCTGGGGGCTTTGCTCCCGGCTAAAATGATACCTTATATTGTGGAGAGATCGGGAATACCGCCCCATGTAAAGGTCAATTCCGTGACCCGTGAGCGGCGGCGTGCGCTGGTGCGGCTCCTGAAAAATCTGGAGTTCACCGCCCGGTGCTATCGGCCCCTCAACGAGGCCATCGTCACCTGCGGCGGGGTAAACGTCAGAGAGGTCAACCCCTCCACAATGGAGAGCAGGCTTGTGAAAGGACTGTTCTTTGCCGGCGAGGTGCTGGACGTCAGCGCCTATACCGGCGGCTTTAATCTGCAAATAGCTTTTTCTACCGGTTATTTGGCCGGAAAAAATCTTTAGGAATGATAGATATGAAAAACATCAGCGTTGCCATCGACGGCCCGTCGGGAGCGGGCAAAAGCACTATCGCCAAGGCCGCGGCAAAGGAGCTGGGTTTCACTTATGTGGACACCGGCGCCATGTACCGGACTTTGGGCTTGGCCGCGATAGAAAGCGGCACGGATATGGACGACGGCGAGGCTCTAAGCCGCTTGTTGTCGGGTTTGGGCCTGAATATAAAGTACATCGACGGCACTCAGCACGTCTTTATCGGCGAAAGGGACGTCTCCGACGGTATACGACGGCCCGAGGTGTCCATGGCCGCCAGCCGTGTCTCCGCCCATCACCAGGTTCGGACGGCCCTTGTGGCCTTCCAGCGGGATATGGCCAAGCGCCAGAGCGTGGTAATGGACGGCCGCGACATATGTATGCACGTGCTGCCCGACGCAGATGTGAAGATTTACCTCACCGCCTCGGTGGACGACCGTGCCCGGCGGCGGGTGGAGCAGCTCCGTGAAATGGGCGCCGAGGTAAGCTTTGACGAGGTTCGAGCCGATATTGAAAAGCGGGACTACGACGATACTCACCGGGAGGTTTCCCCTCTGCGCCAAGCGCCGGACGCCCATCTCATCGACACCACGGGCTTTACCCTTGAACAGGGAATGGATGCTGTAATTTCATATATAAAGGAGAAAGCTCATGTTTTATAACATAGCACGGGCCGCTGTCGCAGTTTTTTATAAGATTGCTTTCCTTATCACATACATCGGGAGGGAAAACGTGCCCCAAGAAGGCGGCGTTCTCCTCTGTTCAAACCATCGCAGCTACTTTGACCCACCCGCCGTGGCGGTGGCCTCGCCAAGGCGTATCTCCATTATGGCCAAGGAGGAGCTTTTCCGCAATCCCGTCTTTGGCCGACTCATCAAGGCTCTGGGCGCTTATCCGATCCGCCGGGGTAAAGGCGACGCCGGGGCCGTCATGGCCACGCTTAAGCTGCTGGGCGCCGGCGGTACTACGCTTGTTTTCCCCGAGGGAACCAGAGTTCGCGAGGCGGGGGAGAAAAAAATCAACCCCGGCATAATCAGGATAGCCATAAAGGCCAAGGTGCCCATCGTGCCCTGCTACACAAACGGAAAATACCGGCTTTTCGGCCGTTTAAAAGTATATTTCGGAAAACCGATTTACTATGAGGAATACTATGACGCCGCCCCCGACGCCGAAACGCTGGACAGGCTGGCCGGTGAGCTGATGGGCTCGATTTATTCCTTCGCCGAGAAACGATAAAAGGGGGACAACCCATGGCAAAGACCGTTATCGCCGAAAGGGCGGGCTTCTGCTTCGGCGTGAGCCGGGCAATAAAGCTGGTGGAGGAGGGCATAGCCGCCCACGCCAGAATAGCCACTCTCGGCCCGATAATCCATAACAGTCAGGTGGTCGAAAATTTGTCAGGCAAGGGCGTCCGCATAATCGGTTCGCCCGAGGAAGCCCGATCCGGAGAAACCGTAGTCATACGCAGCCACGGCGTGGCCCGTGAGGTCGAGGACGTGCTGAAGGAAAAGGGTATAAATTATATTGACGCCACCTGCCCCTTTGTGAAAAAGATACACAACATCGTAAGTGAAAATCATCGGGCGGGGAAGAATATAATCATAATCGGCGACCGCGCTCATCCCGAAGTAATTGGCATAAACGGCTGGTGCGCCAACAGCGCGACCGTCATTGCCACCGAGAAAGAATGCGAAAAACTGCCAAAAGAACTTCTCGAAAACGGATGTGTCGTATCTCAAACCACTTTCGAGCGAGAAATTTGGAAAAAAATTACGAAAATTATAAAAAACACTTGCAAAACCACCCTCATTTTTGATACAATATGTAGTGCTACGAATGAGCGTCAGAAATCTGCCGCCGAGCTGGCGGAAAAGAGCGACAGCTTCATTGTAATAGGGGGCAAAAACAGCTCAAATACAAAGAAGCTGTACGACATTGCCGCCCGCCGCTGCGCCAACACCTTTCTGGTGGAAGGCGCGTGGGAGCTTCCCGCCCATGAGATAAAAGGGAACTTGATAGGTATAACCGCCGGAGCATCAACTCCGGATTGGATAATTAAGGAGGTTTACATTATGGTAGACGAACAGGCAAAGAACATTCAAGAGAAAGGAGACCAGTCTTTCGCTGAGGCTTTGGAGCAGTACGAGCAGTCCATCGTTGCTCTCAACACCGGTGATATAAAGGTTGGCAAGGTGGTTCGCGTAACGCCCACAGAGGTTTACGTTGACCTTGGCTATAAAATGGAAGGTGTAATAGCGGCCGAAGAACTCACCGACGATCCCAACGTTGATCCCGAAGCGATATGCAAGGTCGGCGACGAGATCGAGGTATTCGTTATCCGCGTGAGCGACATTGACGGCGTAAAGCTCTCAAAGAAGAAAATTGACGCCATTAAAGGATGGAAAACCGTTGAGGCTGCCCACGAGTCCGGCGAGGTACTGGAGGGCAAAATCGTTGAGGCCGTTAACCGCGGCGTCATCGTATCCACCAACGGCTGTCGGGTATTTGTACCCGCGTCCATGGCGAGCGAAAGGTTCACAAGCGATCTCACGACACTTGTTGGCAACGAAGTTCGCCTTAAGATTGTGAACATCCGCGAAGATCGCCGCGGCAAGAGGGCCATCGGCTCCATCAAGGAGGTCGCCGTGGAGGAGCGCAAGGCCAAGGCCGAGGAATTCTGGGCCAATGTTGAGGAAGGCAAGCACTACACCGGCACCGTAAAGACCCTCACCAAGTTTGGCGCCTTTGTGGACATCGGCGGCGTGGACGGCCTTATCCACATCACCCAGCTCAGTTGGCAGCGCATCAAGGATCCCTCCGAGGTTGTGAATGTTGGCGACGTCGTTGACGTTTATATCATAAAGGCCAACAAGGAGACCAACAAGGTTTCTCTGGGCTTCCGCAAGGTCGAGGACGATCCCTGGGTTATCGCCAAGGCCAAGTTCCAGGTTGGCGACGTTATCCCCGTAAAGGTAGTGCGCCTGATACAGTTCGGTGCGTTTGTTGAGCTTATACCCGGCATCGACGGCCTTATCCACATTTCCCAGATCGCCGACAAGCGTATCAACAAGCCCTCTGATGAGCTTACCGTGGGCGAGACCATCAGCGCGAAGATAACCGACATCGATTGGGAGAAGAAGAAGATCGGCCTTTCCATCAGGGCTCTGCTCACTCCCGACGCCGCCGAGATACCCTCTCTCGCTCAGGAAGCAGCCGCCGAGGAGGCTCCCGCTGAGGAGTAAGATTAACAATTTTGCTATGCTTAAAGCCGCCATCCGAACGATGGCGGCTTTAATGTGTCCAAATAAAACGTAGCACGTGGCGGCGTGGCCTGTGATACTAATCCTTGATTAAAATCAGACACCGAGCGACGAGAAATTTTCGTGTCAGGCAAGGAAGAGACCGCAGGCAATACTTTATGTATTGGCAAGGCCAATGACGACGACGCATGGCGCAAAAAAGGCCGTCGCAAATGTCTGATTTTAGTTGGGGATTAGTATGAAACATCACTCTATTTGAAGCCGGTTATTTATGGCTTGCATCAATATGGTAAGAGCGTTTAAAAAGCCGTTCAAATTTTCATTGTTTTTGAGCAATTTCAAATTAATAAAGAGCGTTTGAGGGGAATCCCACATTAGGCCGGAGCTGTATCCCTCGTCCCGTCCGGGCATATCGGATAGCAGTGCTCTGAGCCGCTGTTCGTTCCACTCGATTGAGTCCAAAAACATGGCGTGTTTTTTTAGGTCTATTTCTATATAGCACCTAAAGCCTCTATTGAAAAAACCGGCCCAAATGAAAAGCAGATTTTTTTGGTGGAGGTTTATTGAAATGGAAGGGTATTTTGTTCCGCACCCGAACTTATAATCACATCCGTTATCACGGCAAAAGTTTAAAATAGCGTTAAGCGGATTTATCACACATCCGTCATCGTGTGCTTCAAGTAATTTGTAAAATTGTTCCATAGTCCAATTTGCATGGGAATTGATTTTGCCTTCAACCTTCGGCGCACTTATGAACGACGTTGAAAGTAATTCTTGATTTTCGGCAGAATATTTCCCTATTTCTACACCGTACACATCTATATCAGGGAAATGCCTTCCGAGAAATTCAATGATCCTTTGCAGAGAGTCAGGAATTTTATCCGCGGCAAATATAAGCCTCATTTTTTCCAGCTTCATGAAATTTTCGACATTACTCCAAAAAACGTTGGACTGTTCCTCGTGGATCAATGTCAATAAAGTGGACAGAAAAATTAGAAAAAATTAATGAACAAAGAATAAGCGTTCACGCTCATTGG
>CANRJP010000075.1 GCA_947630975.1 uncultured Clostridia bacterium | reverse complement strand
ATTTTTTTCAAAAAAATACCCCGTACCCTTTTTTGATACGAAGTATTCTTTTCTGTCGTCTTAACTTAATGACATTGGGCACAATGCCGGGCCTCTCTCTTTTCATCCGCGGCCGCTTCCCTAAGGCGGCCAAGGAGCCTGTCAGATCGGAGTCACGGCTCCGATCCGTGATCTGTTTTCTGATCAATTTTATTCTATCACAACAGGCGCTCAAAAACAAGGGGTTTGCGCAGAAGGCGCTTTTTTAAGCGCGAACGGCTCAAGGACGGGGCGAAAAACGCCCGCCAAGGCCCATTCTGCCACTGTCTGTTCATAAAAAACTAACCATAGCTGTATAGCAAACGTTTTTTATGATTTTGTTTAAATCTCAATGGATTTCCAATGTAACGAACTTAGCCAGAGGCTCGATGCTGTTATAGTCCCGAATCAGCATGAGCGTGCAGGTGTCCGCGCCCTCGGGAACGTCCAGAGTAATGTTCTCGCCGCGGGCGGCGGGCTTAAGAGCCACATCCGTGGACTTCACGGAAACGAAGCCGCCGTCCTTATATCCGGCCAGCACGAGCTTGGCGTTCATTGCTTCGGCGCCGCCGTTATATACGGAAGCGACGATATCGCCGTTGTAGATATATGCCGTAAGTGGAGTGGTGTCGGCGGCGGAAAAGCTCAGAATGTCGTCCGCGTTTTCATCCACCCACTGAGCGCGCTTTTGAAGGATCTCGTCAAAGCGGCTGATGTCGAAGTCCGCATATTCCCATCTCACGGCGTTCATGGCCGCCGAAGACTTGAGATATTCGGTGTATTCCGCTATCTTATTGTGGGTTTCGGCAAAGATTGCTCCAAGATCGTTGTCCTTATAATACCGAAGAATGTATTCCGCAAAGTCGCGGTGCTGCAAAAGTCTCTTGTAAATAGTGGGTTCGCCGGAACCGGCTATGTCGATGTTGGGAACCAGCCAGCCCTCTATATTGTCATTGAGGCGGTATTTTTCAAATATTCTGTCGTTGTCCCAAAGGGGGCCGGCGTAGAGCAGGGGATCGATGGCGTCCTTATCCTTATAGAAATAGGTGCTGCCACGGCCGCAGTCGCCGTTGCGTAAAAATTCCTGATGCCAGAAGTATTTGGCGAAGCTCTCCATATCCACCGCGCTCATAAAGCTCTGTCCGTCCGAAAGCCGGCCGTCGCCGAACACGGCGTCGAGGAAGTCCTCGAGGTAGTGCTTTATATAGGCGTACTCGTTGTCGTCGGTAACCGTCTTTGCCAGATCCTCGGGCTCCTTTATGGAGAAGGTGGTGCCGTGCTTATTGACCTGAAGGTCGTCGCCGCCCCAGTTATCCACTTCAACAAGGTAGCCGCCGGTCATGTCGAGGCCCTCGATACTGTCGCCGTTCAACTCATACTCGTCGTCAAGGTCGGAAACGTTTACCCGAGAGCCGCCCACCTCCACCTTTTCGGTGAGAAGATAGTTGCCAAGGTACTCACCGTTCATGAACACGTCCACAAACTCACCGAAGCCGGTGTAGGTCATATCCATGTCATGACCCAAATCAAGAGCCAGCTTGTTGCGGATTATGTCCTCGTCGTTTTTAATGATGAGCCAGGTCTTGGACGCGCCCATGCCAAGAACGTCCGCCTTTTTCTCGAACTTGAACTGATAGGGCTTCTTGGTGGTGAGGTCGGGCACCCAGGTGCTGTTGCCCCGACCCTTTATCTCCATGGTGCCGGGAGCCTTTTCGGGATTTTTGTCCTGATAGTCACGGCTGTCCACGTTGACCCAGCCCGTTGTTTCATCCACGAGCTTCTCGGGCACGATAAGCTGTACGTCGCCGTAGCACTTCACCTTATGGTCGGGAGAGGTGTTCATGGCGTTTATGGTTCCGTAGCTCTCGTCGATATCGAAGTAAAGGGCGGGAATGCCCGACTTCATGGCGGTCACCGTCTTGGAAAGACCGCCTATGTTCACGGTCACGGGTTTGGACGGGTCGGTGAAGTCCACGTTTTTATGCACAGTGCCCCTTGCTCCGCCGCCGGTGACCTCCGCAAACGTAAGTGAGGTCAGATCGGCCGCGTCGGGAAGGAAGAGGTAAACCTCGCCGTCAACGGTCGAGGATTTTATATCATAGGGAAGGCCGTTTTCCTCGGCGGGCACCACCAGCGACTGGGTCATATCAATGGCGGAGGAAATGTAGTAAAAATATCCGTCGTCAACGGTCGAGCACTCCTCGGCGCCATTAGCCGCCGCCCCCTCGGCGAGTACAAACGAGGGTACGAGCAAAGCCTCGGCGGCGTTAAGGATGAAGCCGTCGGTAAGATCCAGAGTGCCGCTCATCATTTCAACGGGAGCGTTGACATCAACATATCCCTTAACGGTGAGGGTACCGGCTCCGGTAAAGACCACGGAGCTGCCCTGTGCCCTGATGCTGACGCCGCTGAGAGTGACGTTGCCGTCCGCCAGCAGACTGCCCTCGTTGAAAACTATCTGTCCGTCGGTTAGGGTCTTCCCCCCCCCCCACGGTAACGCTTTCGTCAAGGGTCACCGTGGACGTCAGCTTTATTTCGGTCACGGCGGGGTCTGCCAGAGCGGCCGTGAGCTCTTCGGGAGTGTCGACGTCGGCCTCGTTATAGCTTGCAAAGACCGGATAGCCGTCGGGGCCATCCTTCCAGACGCCCCTGTCCGCCACGGTGCCGTCAAGGGTGTTGAGGGCGGCCGCAAGGGTCTTGAAATCCCCGGTGTAATCATTCCATTTATCTTTACGGCTGTAGTCGGCGGCGACGAGGGTCGACTCCTTGCTTCCGCTGCTATAGTTGCCGTGATCGTCCCTGTCCAAAGAAAAGGCGCCCTTTACCGTGCCGCGAACCCTGCCGGCTATTTCGCCCTTGCCTCCGTCAGCAGCCTGAATCTGAACCGTTACGGTGTTGTAAACGTCATTCATAAACACCGTGTCCGACTCAGTATCCAACAATTCCATATATCCCACGACGCCGCCTGTATAATTCGTCCCGCCGATCACCTGACCGGCGTTATAGCAGCGCTCAATGCCGCCGTAAAGACTGCCGGCTATACCGCCGATGCGTCTGTGGCCGCCGTGTACATCGCCGTGGTTTGAGGAGTCGGAAATAATTCCCGAACCGCTGTAACCGGCGATGCCGCCCACGTCGGAACTGCCGACGCTGACGGTACCGTAATTAACCGCGCCGTATACATCGCCGTAAGCTATTCCGGCGACGCCGCCCGCGCGGTCCTGCGCCGCCACCGGGCCGTAGTTTGTGAGTGAGTCCCCGTTGGCGGACAGGAAGCCGACAATGCCGCCGGTGCCGAAAAACTCGCTTGAGGGTTCCTCCTGAAGAGAGACCTCATCGGACGCCTCCTGAAGGGAGACCACCGCCGTTGCGCCGTTTTCGACCGAGCCGTAGTTTACGCAGTTCTTGAGCGCCGACGCGCTGTAGCCCGCGATACCGCCGGTGCATTTTTTGCCGTTGCCGAGGACGCTTCCGCTGTTGACACAGTCGGAAATTGCGATGCCGCCCAAAGCATAGCCCACGATACCGCCGAGGAAGCCGGAGCCGTAAACATCGCCGGAATTCTTAAGACCGGAAAGGGTTCCGCCGTCGGAGTGAGCGCAAACTCCTCCCGCGTAATCGGAAGCGCCGCCGGCAGAGGAGATTTGGGCAAAATTGACGCAGTCGCATACCGCGCCGCCGTTGACGGCGACAATACCGGCGATATATCCGCCGGAGGAAGTGACGGATATATCGTCCGTATTCTCGCACTTTTCAACGGTTCCGTTGTTTTCATAGGCTATTCCCGCCGCCGATTTCGTGCCAGAAACCACAA
This sequence comes from uncultured Clostridia bacterium, assembly GCA_947630975.1. GTDB lineage: Bacteria > Bacillota > Clostridia > UMGS1883 > UMGS1883 > JAFLUQ01. The sequence continues at coordinate 10,672 of CANRJP010000075.1, read as the reverse complement.
CGTTGCTCCTGACGGAGGTGACGGAGCCGGTGTTGTTCACGGCTATGGCCGCGGCATTATTGCCCGACACAACGCCGTTTACGGTGAGGTTTTTGACCTGGCCGGCAAGCTCGAGGAAGAGAGCCGCTTCGCCGGTTTCGTTTATGTACAGTCCGGAGATAGAATGGCCGCCGCCGTCAAAGACGCCGCCGTAAGACGGTATGGGGGCGAAAGTGTTTTCCGCCGAGCCCGCCAAATCTACATTCTCCGTCATAACGGCGTTCAAAGCCGTCTCGCCCGCGCGAATCTTTTCCACAAACGCGTTGAAGTCCTCGACCCCTGTTATAGTGATTTGTTCCTCGGCGCCGGCGGTAACGGCCGGTAAAAACTGCACCGTGAAGCAAAGCGCTATCAGGAGCGTCAAAAATTTCTTCATAAAATCATCCTCCCGCTATTAAAATTTCTCTACAAGCATACATTTCATATTATATCATATTTACTTTGTATTGTCAACTCATACTTTCAAATTTTTTTCTCATTTCTTACATATTATACTAATCCCTATTAAAAGCGTCAACCGAGAGGGGAGGATTTTTTGTGCCAGACAAGGAAGAGACCGCAGGCAATACTGTATGTATTGACAAGGTCGATGACGCCGTATGGCGCAAAAAAGACCACCGCGAATTGATGATTTTATTAGGGATTAGTATTAATACAGAATTGTGACATTTGCGGCTTAAGGCAGTACCGCACAAAGACCGCCTATTGCCTTAACAAAACCGGGCCGAAGGGCGTAATATATAGTATAAAATAGCGGAGGAGGTGCCGGAATGGGCAGACGGCCGCCGAGGGGCGGAAAGGGATGCGGTCAGCTTGGGCTGGCCATGCTGTCTTTTGTGCTGGGCATTTTTACCGCCATGATACTGCCGGTGACGCTGCTGGCGGTGATCGAAGGCGGCCTTATAATCGTGCTGGGGATCATTACGCTCAGGAGGTGAGAGAAGTGAAGGTATTCGTATTTAAATTACCCAAGGTACTTAACTCGTTGGCGAAGATATTCTTTAAGGTGTAAAAAAAGGGGCCATTCCCGATCAACGGAATGGCCAAACGCGTCGAAAAAATGTAGCCATGGTACCGTAGGGGCGGCCATTGGCCGTCCGCTATTAAACATTTACGGCTGCCATTATAAACGTTATTACGGCAAATGTGTTCATAAAATCGTATAAATACTACCGTAAATTTGTGTAAGCGTGAACGCAATGCGCTCCCCTACGAAATACGGGCAACAAAATCGACTTTATCGACAGTTTGAGCCATTCCCGATCAGGGGAATGGCTCAACATCATTTTACGTAAAGAGTCCCTTTTATTTAATCTTGCCCATCAGCTTAAGTGCGTTATATATCATTACCACGCACTGGCCGCGGGTGGCGTTGCTGAGAGGATCGATATTGGTGACCTGGGCGCCCTGATACTCAAAGGTGTTGCCGCTGACAATATTGTTCTGGGCCAGCAGATAAATGGACTCGTTGGCCCAATCGGCGATATTCGCATCGTCGCCGAAGGTGCCGATCTTTATCGTCTTGTCCTTGAACACCTTTTTGTTGTCAAGAGCGCGGTAAACTATGACCATAACCTCGTCCCGGCGGATATTACGGTCGGGAGAGAATGTTCCGTCGCCGACGCCGTTGATAAGAGCGGCCTTTTCGGCGGAGGCAATATAATTATAGGCCCAGTTATCGGGAGTGTTGGGAACATCGGGGAAGCTCGAAACGGCGTTTATATCAAGAATGTCCATGGCGAGAACGATTATCTTGGCAAACTCGTCGCGGCGGATGGGGTTGTCGGCCTTGAAGGTGCCGTCGGCATAGCCGTTGATGATGCCGATATCGGACAGAGCATAAACGGCGCGGCCCACTTCCGTGTTCTCGTTCACATCGGAAAATTTATAGATGTGATTTACGGTTCCGCTGTTTTCGTCGGCTGTATAGTTACCGTTGTCACCGGAGTAGCCGCCGTTGCCGCTGTTACCGCTGTTGCCGTTGTTGCCGCTGTTGCCCTGAGAGGCCTCAACAACCGTTACCTGAGCGGTGACGGCGGTGCTCACGCCGGCGGCAAGCTGGTAGTCGGCGGGAATGACGGCCTCGCCCGAAGCGGTGTAAGTTCCCACCCCGTCGGTGGAGGGCACGTCCGTCCAGTTGACGTCAAGATTCATGGAAACGCCGGTGTCGGTCTTGGCGGACACGGTCGAAGGCAGACTTACGGTGCCGCCCACACTCGCCTCAACGGCGCCGGCCTGACCGTCGATGCTCACGATGATCACAGCCGCGTTGTCGCCACTGTTGTCAAGAGAGCTGAGCATATTGTGGTCAAAAACCATAGATTTCACACTGTTATAAAGAGGCATGAAATCAGAGTGTATCTCACCCTTTAAGGCCGCCGAAACCGCCGAGGGGTAAGCGTCGAGCAGCGCCGAGGAAAGGCCGCTGAACTGACTGTCAAAAATAATGGTTCTTACGGAGGAAATAAGCTCATCCTTGAAATTGCTTTCGGTTATGGGCCTTATCCGGTTCTTCCAATAAAGATCCTCCTGAATTTCCGCAAGGAAATTGAGAATGGTTTTTTCGCTAACCCCGTTGTTGACCAGCTTATCGATAAATCCGGGATATTCCGCCTGGAAATCCGAATACGCGTCGCGGACGGAATAAGCGAAGGCGGGCATGGCGCAAATCAACATCGCCAAGGCCAAAACCAGCGCCAAAATTTTCTTTTTCATGGGTAATCATCCTTCCTGAATTTTATTCTACCGTTTATGCGGCACAAAACAATAAAATCTTCAGCACCGAAAACGTCTTATGCTTATGATATCACACTTTTACGTAATTGTCAACCGTTTTTACTTTATATTTACAAAACTTTAATATGACAGTTCCATCCGGCAAGCTTCTCAATAAGCGCTCGGTTTTATATTAAAACAAAACGGCCGTAAGTCCTCGGGACTTACGGCCGTTTTACGGCTTTATAATGTAAGTTTACGCCTCGTTGCTGAGCACATAGCTGGCGACTACCTCGTCCATAGCCACGGCGTCAACGTTGCCGGAGCGCAGATCCATAAGGGCGGTGAGGTTGTCAAGAAGCTCTACCTTTTCGCCGATGGAGCTGTTGACCTCCTCATTGGCCTCGAGGGCCTCGGCGGCGGAAGAATCGCTCTGGAGGGCAACTCTCTTACCGGCCAGATCGGCCAGAGTGTTGATGCCGCTGTCGGCCTTTACAACGACCACCTGACGGTTGGCAAGATAGGGGGCGCTCATGCAGTAGTTCTCAAGACGCTCGTCGGTAACGGTGAGACCGTTCCAGATGCAGTCGATGTTGCCGGTGGAAAGCTCCATATCCTTGGCGTCCCAGTCGATGGGAACGCAGGTCAGGGTCATGGAATAGTAATCGCAGACGGCCTGAGCCAGGTCGATATCGAAGCCGACGATGGCGCCGTTCTCATCGGTATAGCCCATGGGAGGGAAGGAAGCGTCCAGACCCAGCTTGAACTCGTTGGGAAGGGCGGTGACATCCACCTGAGCCACATCGGCGTCGGAGGTAAATATCATCTTGTCCTCGCCAAACCACTTTGTGGATATTTCGGCCAGCTTGCCCTGCTTCTGAAGCTCCGCAAGAGCGGCCTCAACGGCGTAGCAAAGGCTGTCGTTGCCCTTTGCGAAGCCGATGGCGTACTCCTCGGGGGCCAAACTCTCGTCAAGTATCACAAGATCGCTTGAAGGAGTCTCTTCGGGCTCGACCGCATCCTCGACAGTGTTGTTCTGCGCCTCTTCCTGAGTGTTGGCCTGAACGTTTTCATTGTCGTCGGTATCCGTCTTTTTGCAGGCCGCAAAGCTGAAAGCCAGGGCCAGGACCATTACCAGTGCCAAAAATTTCTTCACAGTTATACATCTCCTATTTATGTATTGGACATATCCGTAGGGATAAATCCATAGGCTATTTTACACTATTTTTTTGGAATAGTAAAGACCTTCTTGAGAAATTTCTTTCATTATTTTTGCTTTTTTTGCGCCGCCGGTTACCTGTTTTAAGCTTCAAGGATCGGGCTGGGATCGCCCCGTCCGGCCACTGTGACAAAAATGTCGCCGCCGACCCTGCCGCCGGCGTGTTCAATGCTGCGGCGGACGGTGTCGAAGGCCATTTCGGGAGTGTTGTTCTCCTGTGAAAGGTGGCCCAGAATTATACGCTTTTCCCTGCCGCCCTCATTGAGGAACCGGCCGCAAATGGCCCCGCATATCCTGTTGGACAGGTGGCCGCTGTCGGAGAAGATGCGCTCCTTGAGCCGCTGTGGATAAGGGCCGTTCAGCAGCATATTCTCGTCGTGGTTGGCCTCAAGAACCAAAAGCTCCGAGCCCCTGATATTGTCATAGACGTATCTGTCCACAACTCCCAGATCGGTTGCCAGCGAAAGGCATTTCTTACCGTCGCTGACGGTAAAGCCCAGGCTCTCGTTGGCGTCGTGGCTGGTGGCGAAGGGGAAAATTATCGCGTCGTCCACGGCGAAGGGGGTGTCGGCCTCTATGTAGTGAATATTTTCTTGAGCTATGGCCCCCACGGTGTCTATCATTCCGTTCCAGGTGCCCACGCTGGCGTAGACCGGCAGGCCGTAGCGCCGGCTCAGGACGCCCACGCCCCGAATGTGGTCGATGTGCTCGTGAGTAACCACTATGGCGTCCAGCTCCGAGGGGTCGACTCCGATGGCGCAGAGCCTGTCCGAGGCGGCCTTGCCGGTTATGCCGCAGTCTATCAGTATTTTTGTGCCGTCGGCCTGGGCAAGGACGGCGTTGCCGCTGCTGCCGGAGCTGAGTGTGCAAAGCTTAAGCATAAATCAAACCTCGTAAATCCGTTCGATCTTCGCGCCGATGGCCCGGAGCCTTTCCTCTATCCTGCTGTAGCCACGGTCAATATAGTAAGGGTCGTTTATAACGGTCTTGCCCTCGGCGGCCAGACCGGCGATTATCATTGCCGCGCCGGCCCGCAGGTCGGTGGCCCGCACGGGAGCGCCGTAGAGCTTGCCCCCGTTGATGATGGCGCTGCGACCCTCGACCCTGATGTCGGCTCCGAGACGCTGGAGCTCGCCTATATACTGGAAGCGGTTGTCCCACACGTCCTCGGTGATGGTGCTCTCTCCCACGGCGGTGGCAAGCAGGGCGGCCATCTGGGGCTGCATATCGGTGGGGAAGCCGGGATAGTACCGGGTCTTGACCCGCACGCCGTGAATTTCCCCCTCCCGCTCGATGCGGATACTGTCGTCATATTCGGTGACGCCGACGCCCATCTCCTCCAGCTTGGAGCAGATGGATTCCAGGTGGCGGGGAATAACGTTTTTCACCAGCACATTGCCGCCCGCCGCGGCGGCGGCCAGCATGAAGGTGCCGGCCTCTATCTGGTCGGGGATTATGGCGTAGGTGCCTCCGTACATTTTTTCAACGCCGTTTACGCGGATAACGTCGGTGCCCGCGCCACGGACATTGGCGCCCATTGTATTGAGGAAGTTGGCCACGTCCACCACGTGAGGCTCCTTGGCGGCGTTTTCGATCACCGTTCTGCCCCGGGCGAGAGAGGCGGCGAGCATTATATTTATGGTCGCGCCCACGCTGGCCGTGTCAAGATATATGGAATTGCCGTGGAGCTCCTCGGCGGTGGCTATCACCTGACCCCGAACGGTGCTGACCTTGGCCCCCATGGCGCGGAAGCCCTTTTCGTGAAGGTTGATGGGCCGCTGGCCGAAGTTGCAGCCTCCGGGCAGAGCCACCTCCGCCCTGCCGAGACGGCCCAGCAAAGCCCCCAACAGATAGTATGAGGCCCGCATACGGCTGGCCATCTCGTAGGCCGCGATATGAGTCCTGAGCTCGGCGGCGTCGATTTCGATAGTGCTTATGTCAATTCTGTTCACCTTGGCCCCCAGATGCTCCAGCATCCGGAGAATGAGCTGCACGTCCTTGATGTCGGGAACATTTTCAATGCGGCAGACGCCCTCCACCAAAAGGGCGGCGGGGATTATCGCAACGGCGGCGTTCTTCGCGCCGCAGACCGAGATCTCTCCAAAGAGCTTGTTTCCGCCGGTTATTTCAAGCTTTTCCAAAAGGTCACACCTTCCTTGTCCCTTGTTCGGCGCCGGATCCTTCGTCCGCCGCCTGTGCAGTTTTCTACTGCCTATCATACCATACCCAATCAATTATAGCACCTGTTTCTCAAAAATGCAAGTCTTTTTACGGAAAATATGGTGTTGCGAAAAAAATAAATTTGTGATATAATAGCAATATCATATAGGAGACGAAGTGAGAGTGTGAACTTTATCGGCTTTATTTTTCCGCCCAGATGCGCCGTCTGCCGCAAGGTGCTGCCGCAGGGAGCCGAAGCGGAGCTGTGTTCCGACTGCGAAAAGGAGCTGCCGAGGATAACCGGCCCCCGCTGCCGTATCTGCGGCAGACCCATGAACGGCAGTTTCGCCATGCCGTGGTGCGCCGACTGCGCCAAAGGCCGTCCCTTCGAGCGCTGCTTCGTGCCCTTCCGTTACAAGGGAGCCGTCCGCCGGCTCATTGTCGGCGCAAAGTATTACGGCCATCCCGGACGCTGCCGCTTCCTTGCCGGAGAGATCGCCGCAGCGCTGGGAGATTTCAGGCCGGACGCGATAACCTACGTTCCGCAGAGCCGCTCCACCGACCGGTCGAGGGGCTACAACCAGACCCGGCTCATCGCCCGTGAACTGGGGAAGCGGCTGAACGTGCCGGTGCGGGGAGTGCTGCGCCGAAAAGCCGGAGGCTTGCATCAGGTGGGCCTGACCGAGGCCCGGCGGAAGCTCAACGCCAAAAAGCTGTATCTGCCGGGGAAGGAGCGCCTGTCCGGCACATGGCTGCTGGTGGACGACGTGACAACCACCGGGGCCACGCTGGACGCCTGCTGCCGCATACTTAAGGGCATGGGCTGCGAAAGAGTTTTCGCCGCCGCGGCCGCCGTCAGAATGAAGGGTGACACGGATTAAAGGGCGGCGCCGTCATTATTCTGAAATTTTTTTAAAAATATACATTATTTTTATTGAAATTGCGAAAAAATTGTGGTATAATTTTATCGTAGATACCTTTTATGGTGGTGAGACCCATGGATTATACCGATATATACAACGACTATCCGGAGCTGCGGGAGTTTGAGGAGCGCCGCGCCCGCAGGACAAGCCCCGCTCCCCGCCGTAAGCGGCGCAAGACGGGCAACGGGGCCAAGCTGCTGACGGTGATGGTGCTTATCGCTCTGGCCGCCTCGCTTATGGCGCTGGTATTTTCGCTTGTATCGCCGGACAAGACCGTAGTTTTCGCCGCCGACGGCAGCGCGGTGGAAATAAGCGCCGCTCAGGTGGACAAGTATCTGGCCGAGGGCTATTACGCTTCGTTTGCCGATCTGGCGCCCATCACCATGTACGCCGGCGACGGCTCGGTGATAACCGCCCGGGCCGGCGACAGAGCCGCCCTTGAAAAAAAAGGTTATTCCACCGACATGACGGCGGCCTATACCAATATGTATGACGACGGCGGCACCACCCTGTATGTTCCCAACTCCATGGTGGACAACTACAAGGCCAACGGCTGGCACGACAAGCTCAGCGATATAATAACGAAGCTGTACAAATCCGACGGCAGCACCCTTTCGGTGCCCAAGGCCCAGGCCGCCGCCTATATAGAGCAGGGCTGGACGGACAGGCTGCTGAAGGCGGCGAAGAAAATGACCGGCCCCAACGGGGAGGAAAAAACGGTGTTCAATGACGACGTAAACTCATACATAGACCGGGGCTGGACCGTTGTGAAGCGGGTCATCGACCCGGATCAGCCCTTGGTGGCTCTGACCTTTGACGACGGGCCGGGCAAATTCACCGACGAACTGCTGGACTGCCTTGAGGCCAACAACAGCGCCGCCACCTTCTTCGTGCTGGGCCAGTTGGTTCAGACCTACCCCGACACCGTAAAGCGGGCCGACAAGATAGGCTGCGAGATAGCCAACCACACCTGGGATCACCTGAACGCCACCTCGGCCGGCGCCGCCGCCGCGGCGGAGTCGGTGCAAAAGACCTCCAAGGCCGTCGAGGAGCTTCTCGGCAAGGGCACGGCCCTGTACCGTCCCTGCTACGGGGCGTACAACGGCGACACTCTGGCGGAGGTGGGACTGCCGGCCATAATGTGGTCGATAGACACTCTTGACTGGAAGACCCGCGACGCCGACTCCACCTTCAGCAAGGTGCAGAGCGACGTCTATGACGGAGCCATAATCCTCATGCACGACATACATCAGCCCACCGTGGAGGCCGCCAAGCGCATAATCCCCTACCTTGTGGACGAGGGCTATCAGCTTGTGACCGTGTCGGAGCTGCTGGAATACCGGAAGGGCGGGGCCGAGGCCGGAAAGGTCTATTTCGACGACAAGGAATAGTTCGGCAAGCCTGTACATATATTGATATATCTTAAGGCAATACCGCACAAAAACCGCTTGTGAGCTTTGTACCCATCTTGCTTGCATCTTTTCCGACGTTTATTGCGAAAACTCCTTGAAATACGACAGTATTCCGTCGTCGTTTTCGTAATTCCGTCAAAAAATCTGCGGCGCAATATGGGCACAATCTCTGTGCGGTATTACCTTAACACGAGCACCGGCCCGCTTTCGACCGGCGGGCTGAAAATAAAACAAACCGAAACAGGAGGGAAAATTTATGAATCTGGATTTTATTCCAAAGGACAAAGACTTTGACATGATCGGCATGGGCGAGGTTATGCTGCGCCTGTCCCCCGACGGCAAGGAGAAGATCTCCCAGTCCGAGACCTTCGACAAAAACGCCGGCGGCAGCGAGCTTAACGTTGTCAGCGGCGCGGCCATGCTGGGCGCCCGCAGCGCCATCATCACCAAGCTGCCCCAGAGCAAGGTGGGCCGCTTCGTCCGCAACAAGATCCGCTACGGCAACGTCAGCGACGACTATGTTGTGTTTGACGACACCCCCGAAAAGCGCCTGGGCATCTACTACTACGAGAGCGGAGCCTATCCCCGCAAGTCCTCGGTAATTTACGACCGGGCCCACGCCTCGATAACCACTCTCAAGCTCAGCGAGCTGGACGAGCGTATGTACGGCAAGACCAGCGTGTTCCACATCAGCTCCATCACCCTTGCTCTGGACATTCATCTGCGGGAGACCGCCCTGGAGGTTATCCGCCGCATGAAGGAGACCGGCGCGGCCATCAGCTTCGACGTGAACTATCGGGCCAATCTCTGGAGCGAGGAGGAGGCAAGGAGCGTCATCGAGCGCATCTTCCCCATGGTAGACCTGCTCTTCGTGTCCGAGGAGACCAGCCGCCGTATGCTTCAGCGCACCGGCACCCTGGAGGAGATAATGAAGGGCTACACCGAGGACTACGGCTGCAAGATGGTGGCCACCACCATGCGCGAGGCCATAAGCCCCACCCGTCACAACTTCGGCAGCAAGATATACTTCGACGGCCAGTTCTACGAGGAGCCGCCCTATAAGAATATAGAGGTGGTGGACCGTGTGGGCAGCGGTGACGCTTATGTCGCCGGAGTGCTCTTCGGCCTCACTATCCGCCGTAACGTTCAGGACGCGCTGGAGATAGGCAACGCCCTCAGCGCCGTAAAGAACACTATCGAGGGCGATATGTGCGCCAGCAGCATCAAGGAGATAGAGAGCATCATCCGTTCTCACAAGGCGGAGGGGCCTCAGTCCGAGATGGACAGATAAATAAAATATCGTATATGTTTTTCCGGAGCCCGCCTCGGCGGGCTCTTACGGTATCATGGCCCGCCGGAAAATTACAACTTAATTTTTTGTAAAAACCTATTGACAACAGGCGGGATATAAAGTATAATATATTAGGAACATTTGTTCGATAAAGTTTTGTGGAGGTCAGCGTAATGGCGGAAGATAAGAAAAACAAAAAGGCTTCAAAGACGGCCACCCCCGTGGTGGACATAAAAGAGGCCGAAGCGAAAAAAGAAGCTCTCGAACTCGTAATGAGTCAGATAGAAAAACAGTTCGGCAAGGGCAGCGTCATGCGGCTGGGCCAGACCAGCACTCTTAACGTGGACGCCATCCCCACCGGCGCCATGAGCCTTGACCTCGCGCTGGGCATCGGCGGCGTCCCCCGCGGCAGGATAATCGAAATATACGGCCCCGAGTCCAGCGGTAAGACCACCGTCGCCCTGCATATCGTGGCCGAAGCCCAAAAAATGGGCGGCGAGGCCGCTTTCGTGGACGCGGAGCACGCTCTTGACCCGGTGTACGCCAAGGCCATCGGCGTGGATATTGACAATCTCATCGTCTCTCAGCCGGACACCGGCGAACAGGCGCTGGAAATAACCGAGGCACTGTGCCGCAGCGGCGCCATCGACGTTATCGTTGTGGACTCGGTGGCGGCTCTCGTGCCAAGGGCGGAGATCGACGGAGAAATGGGGGACTCTCACGTGGGGCTCCAGGCTCGGCTCATGAGCCAGGCCCTGCGCAAGCTGGCAAGCGTAGTCAACAAGAGCAACACGGTCTGCATCTTCATCAACCAGCTCCGTGAAAAAATCGGCGTGCTGTACGGCAATCCCGAGACCACCGCCGGCGGCCGGGCGCTGAAATTCTACGCCTCGGTGCGCCTTGACGTGCGCCG
>CANRJP010000074.1 GCA_947630975.1 uncultured Clostridia bacterium | reverse complement strand
CGCTTCAGGGCGCAGTCCCCTTCCAGTACGTCCGACACCCCCAGGGGCGACAGTAATTTCCAATCTTTTTCCATCTGCATCATAACCTTTTATGCTTTATTGTAATATGTATATAAACACAATAATGTGAAACGATAAATCGCCCCATCCTTCACCGGTAGGGCGCGACGACCTCGGTGCGCCGCTGTTCCGCCATCAACGTCATATCATCCGTAGGGGCGGCCATCGGCCGTCCGCCATCAAACGTTTACGGCCGCAACAATGAACGAAATTATAAATCAAATTTCCCTGCGCCGCCTTACGTTACCAACGACAAATAAATTTCATGTACAATTTATTCCTCATTCCTAACTCCTCATTACCCAACGTTCCAATCCCACAAACGGCGCACCGAGGTCGTCGCGCCCTACGGTACATCTATTTTACGTTCACAACGACAAATAAATTCTGTGTACAATTTATTCCTAATTCCTCATTCCTCATTCCTAATTTTCCCCATGTCGCGGGAGACATTCCGTCCCCCGCGCCGGTTGTGTAGGGGTAATAAGGGGAGTTTACTTCACGTCGCTTGTGCAGTGGCAGCACTTCACGGCGTCGATGGGGATCTCGCTCTTGCAGTAGGGGCATACCTTGGTGGTCGGCGCGGCGGCTTCCTCTTCCTTGCCCCGGCTGGCCAGAGCCGCCGCCTTGGCGCTCGCGGCGTTGATGCCCTTAAGAATGAAGAAGAGGACCAAAGCCGTCAGCATGAAGGTCACGATCGCGCTCACCAGCGAGCCCACATAGGTGGGCAGCGCCTTTTCCCAAGCCTCCAGCTCCTCCGGAGTGTGCTTCAGTATCAGCTGCACGATGGGGTTGAGGATGTTGTCGGTCACGCCCGACACCACGGCCGTAAAGGCGCCGCCTATGATAACGCCCACGGACATATCCATCACGTTGCCCTTAAACGCGAAATCCTTGAATTCCTTCAAAAGTCCCATTTTCCGTGTACTCCTTTCTTTAGTAGTAGTTTAGCGGACATTTTTACATCCACTACAATTATACATAAAAAATATACAAATTGCAACTGTTTTTTTTAAGTATTTTGCATAAAGACAAAAATATTAAAAAAATTTTTCAAAAAACACTTGAAATTGTTCCGAGTTTGTGTTATTATCTAAAGTAGCATGATTGTGAAGTTCATATAACGACCGATCATGCGGAAAACTTTATATGAAATTCGTTTTCATAAAAAAATCAAAAGGAAGGTGCAGACTATGAAAAAACGAATGCTGAGCGTGTTGCTCGCTCTTACGCTGTGCTTCACCATGTTCGCCGGTATGGCTCTTGCCGAGCCCGTCGGACGCTTGGAGCGCAACGTGAACAGAGTGGACAATATGCTCAATAACGTGGCTATCCAGGAGCAGAAGGATGTCATTGACCGAGTTGTCGGCGGTATCGGCGAAACTCTCAGTGACGACATCCTCAATGAGATCATCTATTATCCCGTTGATCCCGAGGTTGATCCCGAGGATGAGGACTACAATGCTGATTATGTGAAGAAGGATGATTCCATTCCTTATCTCATCACTCCGACAATGCTTGAGGTCAAGGATGATCTTAATTCGAATGAGACCATGTCTTACTTCATTCTCCTCATGCTCAGCGAGGACGAGCGCTTCTCGCCCGAGGCTATTGACGAGGCTCTGGCTAATCCTGACGAAGCCAAGTATCCCAATGTTGCCAAGCTTGTAAAGAGCTTCAACGATATCAATGTTCAGTATGATACCGCCGGTGAGTCTCTCAACGCTTCTCTCGGTAAGTTTGACGACTACGGCGATGCCCTTACCGAGCTTTACACCTCTTTCATGGAGGATAAAGAGGCTCAGCTCGAGCTTTTTGACTGCGCCGGCGTACTTGACCAGGTGCTCAGCACTGTTACTGATTTCGAGGATATGCCTCAGGAAGAACTCGATCAGTTCAAGGACGAGCTGATAGCGGCCGGTAAGAAACTGCTTGCGGAGCATCCCGACTGGACCCGTCAGCAGTTGATTGAGGGCGCTTACGAAGAAGTAGCCAAGAACCATCAAATCGAGGTTACTACCATTACTGTTGATTCTGAACAGGCTATTCGTCTTCTCATGCTCCAGGGTCAGAAGTACGCTTACGATAGTATTCGTAAAATACTCGCCGACGTAATTCCCGACGCTTTCCAGAGCGCTATTGAGAATTACAGCTTTGAAGAAGGCAATGGCCTTTACCTTGAGGCTTTCCGGGCGCTCATGAATGATGACGCTTACAAGAAGCAGGCCGCCATTGTTATTGGCAAGGATATTATGAAGCTTGCCGCCAGCGGCGCCTTCAGTACGGTTTCCAAGTATGCCCGCGCCCGCAAGTGGAGCGTAATGAAGCTTGCTGCGGACAATCAGAACGATCTCTTTGACCCCACTAAGGAAGTTGTTCTTAACGCTCTGAAAACCAATATCGGCGGCAAGCTTCTTAGCTGGATCGAGGACGACGCCAATGGCATCCGTCCCGCTGACCTTAATGAAAAGGACGGCGATCTGGACGCTGAAATCGAGGGCAAGATCAAAGACCTTGTTGATAAGCTTGAAGAGCGTGAGCTTACCCTTACCGGTCTTAATACGACCATGGAGTACATCCTTGGTAAGTTGGATCCCACTGAGGAATTCCAGAACATCTGGTACAACCTTGGTCTTAACAGAATTACCCAGCTCACTTGCGATGCTGCCGCTGCCGCGAGCAACTCCGGTACAGCTATGCTGAAAGTCGAGCTTGGCAATGACCTGATCGATAAGCGGTATGCGGATCCCACCGCCAATCCTCTTAAGGCCATTGATCCCACCAAAAAATTGACTTATGTCCTCCATGAGGAGAATGAAGATGTTAATCTTACTTCCCTTGACGACATAATTGTAAAAGATAACATCATTACTTATACTAACGCCAGAGAAGAAAGAGTTGTAAATCTCTTCATTTACAGGGGCAGCGAACCTATAGCTGACGGTTCCACTGTCGCCGACAACGTTGGGCGCTATGTGGCCGATGTTAAGGTTACTCTTCCCAAGTACGTTGTTACCGATCCCAACAGAAGCGTTACTATCACCAACAAGGATGAGCTTGAGAAAGTTTACGCTCCCGGCGACCCGGTTACCGTTGAGGCTGATGTAAAGGGTATCGAGCTCGTTATCCTTGCCGTTGCCAAGGAAAACACTGCTGTTGACCAAAACGGTCTCCTCTATGTGACCCTTACTCCCCAGCAGGCTAAGAGCTTCACATTCAAGCTTCCCGACAATATAGAAAAGGGCAGATACAGTGTCGTTATCGGCAACGAGCAGTTCGCCGCTGACAGCTATTGTGTCGACAGCTCTTACTTCGATGTTGATGTTCCCGAGGTTGATGATCCCGACGCTCTTATCAAAGAGGTATTCCCGATTGACGGCAAGGAGGCTGCAGTATCCGTAACCAGCCGCAGCAAATTCAGCAAGATAACACAGTTCAAAGAGGGCAAGAGATTCTACAATGTAGGATTTAATAACGCCAAGGGTTATGTGAACGGTGCCTCCCAGGTTGTTGACTGGAATTACGCTGGCTTTGCCGGTCACACTGCGGATGACTATGACGCGTGGATCAGCGACAAGACTACTCATTACGATGAAGAGTTCGTGATTTACGGCCATTACAGCAAGGCTGCCCTGGAGAACCTTGGATTTAAGATTGCTGCCGATAATGACCTTGATGAAAGAGTTGAGGTTACGATCACCTACAAGAGAGGCGGCAGCAGCGGCGGTGGCGGCACAATTTCCACCACATACTTCACCGACGGCACAAAGTATGATAACAACAAGACCATTCACCTTGTCGGTGAGACCCGCAACACCAGAGTTGTTATCGACCTCGTTGGTCCCGACGGTAAGGTGCTCAAGAGTGTAACTCTTGCCATGGAAGACTTCATAAAGGGTTACGATTGGGATATCTCCGATCTCGTTCCTCTCGCTCAGGGCACCTATGTGCTCCAGTTGAAGTCCACCACAGGCACTCTCTATGACGAGCGCAAGTTCAATGTTGGCAATGACGGTACGGTTATCACCTCCGACATCTTCAACAAGGACGACCACTTCAACTACATCCTTGGCTTTGACGACGGTACCGTTCGTCCCGAGGCTTATATCACCCGTGACGAGGTTGCCGCTATCATGTTCCGTCTGCTGAAGGACGACGTTCGTGAAAAGAACCTCACCGTTACAACAGACAAGTTCACCGATATTCCCGAGGGCCACTGGTCCATGACCGCTTTCGCTACTCTGAATACTCTCGGTATTTACGAGGGCAGAGGCAACGGTATCATGGGCTGCGGCGATGACATCACCCGTGCCGAGTTTGCCGCTCTTTGCTCCAGATTTGCTGTTGAGAGCGCTTCCAACCTTTCCACCGCGTATACCGACATTGCCGGTAACTGGGCTGAAAAGGAGATCATGACCGTTACGGCGGCCGGTTGGTTCAACGGCGACGACAACAAGTTCCGTCCCGATGACAAGATTACCCGTGCCGAGGTTGTAACCGTTATGAACCGCATACTCGAGCGTGACAGTCTCAACGCCAGCGCCTTTGGCAATGAAGACATCAATGCGTTCAGCGACCTCAGCTCCGACAAGTGGTACTATATCGCTATGGTAGAGGCCACCACCGCTCACGATTACGAGATCGTTGACGGTATGGAGGTTTGGAAGACCGCTGATGATTCCCTTACCGACAGTATGTCCGATAAGTGGAAGCAGTACGAGTAATAAACTGTCTTAGTTGTTAAGACATCTTCCCAAAACTGCATAAAAAGGGGGCAGCTCTCCGGAGCTGCCCCTGATTTGTGAATAGCCCGTGATTTTTATACCTCCCCTAAGGGATAAATGCCGCCTTTCATCCGTAGGGGCGGTCATTGGCCGCCCGCCATCAAACGTTTACGGATGCGGCGATGAACGAAATTACAAATCAAATTTTCTGCACCGATTTACGGCAAAAAAGACAAATAATATAACTGTCGCACTGTTATTCCTCATTCCTAATTCCTAATTAAACAACGGAGGTGTTCCCATGCGCGCGGCCATAATCGACCTTGACGGCACAATTCTTGACTCCCTCGGAATGTGGAGCCGTATCGACCACGATTTTCTTGAAGTGCGCCGGGGCATCGCCGTCCCCGACGACTATGTGGGGATAATCGCCCCCATGACTTATCGGGAGACAGCCGAGTACACCGTTGCCCGCTTCGGCCTCCCCGACGACCCCGACGACCTTATGGCCGAGTGGGACAAAATGGCCGAGGAACAGTACCGCGAACACGTCCAGCTAAAGCCCTACGCCCGGGAGTTCCTCACCCGCCTGCGGGAAAGGGGAGTTTCCACCGTTCTCTGCACCAGCTCCCCTGAAAGCTACTACCGTCCCGCCTTGGAGCGGCTTGGGGTTTACGGCCTCTTTGACGCCTTCGCCACCACCGGCGAGGCCGGCGTGAGCAAGTCCGAGCCGGACGTCTTTCTGCTGGCCGCCGAAAGAGTTTCCGCCGAGCCCCGCCGCTGTACGGTGTTCGAGGATATTCCCGCCGCCGTCATGGGCGCGAAAAAGGCCGGCATGACCGCCGTGGGCGTCTACGACCCGCGCTCCGCCGCCGACGTGGAGCTGATGCGGCGGATTTGCGACAGATATATAATGACACTTGAAGACTTTTTCAAAATGGAGATGAATTAATGAGAGCAATTACACAAACCCTGACCGACACCGTCAGCGCGGCCTTTGAAAAGTGCGGCTATGACCCGTCTCTGGGAACGGTCACCGTTTCCGACCGCATGGATCTGTGCCAGTTCCAGTGCAACGGCGCCTTTGCCGCCGCCAAGCTGTATCACAAGGCTCCCTTCATTGTCGCCGGCGAGGTGGCGGCGGTTTTGGCCGACGAGCCCATGTTCGCCAAGGCCGAGGTCGTCAAGCCCGGCTTCCTGAACCTGACCCTCAGGGACGAAAGCCTTACCGCCCTTATGCGTGACATCGCCGACGACGAAAATCTGGGCGTTCCCCAGGCCGAAAAGCCCGAGACCATAATCATCGACTACGGCGGCCCCAATGTTGCCAAGCCCCTGCACATAGGGCATCTGCGCTCCGCCATTATCGGCGAGTCCATCAAGCGGCTGGCCCGTGCCACGGGCCGCAAGGTCTACGGCGACATTCATTTGGGGGACTGGGGCCTTCAAATCGGCCTTGTCATAACCGAGCTTAGCCGCCGTCACCCCGACTGGCCCTGCTTTGAGCCGGACTTTCCCGAGGGCGGGGAGGTTCCCGAGCTGAACGTCGACCTCCTCAACGAGGTCTATCCCGCCGCCTCAAAGCGCAGCAAGGAGGATCCGGAGTACAAGGCCGCCGCCCAGACCGCCACCTTTGACCTCCAGAACGGCCGCCCCGGCTATATGGCCCTGTGGCGGGAGATCATGCGGGTCAGCGTGGCCGATCTCAAGTCCAATTACGGACGGCTGGGTGTGGATTTTGACCTCTGGTACGGCGAAAGCAACGCCGACCGCTACGAGCCGAAGCTTCTGGACATACTCACCTCCAAAAATCTGCTGGTGGAAAGCGAGGGCGCCAAGGTGGTGGAGGTGGCCGCCGAGGACGACAAGGCCCCCATGCCCCCCGTCATTATCAAGAAGAGCGACAATTCCAGCATTTACGCCACCACCGACCTGTCCACCCTGATACAGCGTCAGGAGGATTTTGACCCCGACCGAATTTGGTACGTGGTGGATAAGCGCCAGAGCCTCCACTTTACCCAGGTGTTCCGCTGCGCCCGCAAGGCCGGGCTGGTTCGGGACGACTGCGAGCTGGAGTTCCTGGGCTTCGGCACCATGAACGGCTCCGACGGCCACGCCTATAAGACCCGCGACGGCGGCGTTATGCGCCTGAGCGACCTTCTCGACGCCGCCGAGAGAGCCGCCGCCGAAAAGCTCAGCGCCTCGGATTTCACCGAGGGCGCCGATCTGAGCGGCACCGCCCGGAAGGTGGGCGTCGCCGCGATCAAATTCGGCGACCTGATAAACCACCGCGGCAAGGACTATGTTTTCGATATGGACAAATTCCTGTCCTTCGAGGGCAAGACCGGCACCTATCTGCTCTACACCGTCACGCGCATCAATTCCATCCTCCGCCGGGCCGGTTCGGACGAAAACGCCCCCGTCGCCGCCGGTCGAATTTACACCGATGCCGAGCGGGAGCTGATGCTCGCTATTTTGCTCTCCGGCGAGGCCTTCGTCAAGGCCTTTGACGAAAAGGCCCCCAACTATATCTGCGAGAGCGCCTACGATTTGGCCGCCGCCTTTTCCCGGTTTTACCACGACAACCACATTCTCAGCGAGACCGACGGGGACAAGCGCTCCGCCTGGCTGGGGCTTTGCGCCCTTACGAAGCGCCTGCTGGTAAAGCACCTCGACGTGCTTGGCATCGAGCCTGTGGAAAGTATGTAGGTTATTTTTTGATAATTGGCGCGAACCCCTTGACAAAAGGGGAAAAATATGCTATTCTTTTCTATGCAAAGTAGGACCGTGCGCGTAAAGTGAGAGAGGAACGGGAAGTTGTCCTTTCTACGAAGAGAGCCGTCGAGCTTTCGCGGTGCGCGGCCCGCATTCCGTTGCTACGAAAAGAATAAACGGGGATTTTTCCCGCGCCGGACATCCTTTTTGTAGTAATAATTACAGAAAGGATGTTTTTGTTTATGAAAAAAACGGTCGCCCTGAAAAAACTGGTGATAACCTCCCTGCTCATGGCTATGAATATTGTGCTGGCACGGTATTTGGGCGTTACCACCGATATTGTAAAATTCAATTTCGGCTTTCTGCCCCTGACCGCCGCCGCCATACTTTACGGCCCCGTCTGGGGAGGCTGCACCTTCGCCGCCGCCGACGTGCTGGGTATGCTCATCGCCGGAGGAGGCAGGACATACTTTCCGCTGTTCACGGTCAGCGAATTTCTCTACGGCGTGGCTTACGGCCTTATCCTCCATAAAAAAGAAAAAACTCTCGCCAGAGTTTCCTTCGCCGTGGCGCTTACCACCGTGGTGATAAACCTGATGATAACCCCCGTGTGGAATATGCTGTACATGAGGCTGATCGTGGGCAAAACTCTGACCTACTGGGCCGTGGTAGCCGCAAAGCTGGTACCGGCGGCCATACTCGTGCCCATAAAAATAATTTCCATCTACCTGCTTTGGCGCTACGGCGGCAGGAGCATGGAAAAATACGCGAATTGATATTAAAAGGAAAGTGAGACCCCTATGGGAGATTTTAAAGCCTACGCCAACAGCTTTCAAACGGTGATTAACCTCAGTCTGGGGAGAATATCGGCCCTGCTCGATATGTCCGGCAATCCCCAGCGCCGCTGCCGCTGCGTCCATGTGGGCGGCACCAACGGCAAGGGCTCCGTCTGCGCCTTTTTGGAGGCCATGCTCATGGCCGCCGGTCGACGGGTGGGGAAGTACACCTCTCCCAATCTGGTGCGGGTCAACGAGCGCATTACCGTGAACGGCGTCCCCATTCCGGACGCCGCCCTTAATCCCCTGCTTGACGGGGTGGGCAGACGCTGTGCGAAGGTGGAGGAGATGCTGGGCGAAACGCCCTCCCAATTTGAGGTCTGGACCGCCGCGGCCTTTGAGTACTTCGCGGATCAGGGCTGCGACGCCGTGCTGCTGGAGGTTGGCATGGGCGGCGAGTTCGACGCCACCAACGTCATCGAGACTAACGCCGCCGCCGTGCTTACGCGGATAGATCTGGATCACTGCGCCTACCTCGGCAATACCGTGGAGGAGATAGCCCGCACCAAGTGCGGCATCATCAAGACCGGCTGTCCCGTCGTCACCGTGGAGCAGCTCCCCGGCGTCAACGCCGTTATAGCGGAAAAGGCCGCCGAAAAGGGCGTCCCTCTGACCGTGGCGAAAATTCCCTCCCCCGTGGGCTTTGAGGGAATAAACGAGTTTATAGAGTACAAGGGTCGGCGGCTCCGCTGCGGGCTGGGCGGCCCGCACCAGTTGGAAAACGCGGCTCTGGCTATTGCCGCGGCGGAGGTTCTGGGTCTTGACGCCGAAAGTATATGCTTCGGCGTCGAAAACGCCCGCCATCCCGCCCGGCTGGAGCCTCTGGCCCCCGGCCTTATTTTCGACGGTGCTCACAACCCCAACGGGGTGGCGGCTCTCGAAGCCGCGCTGGAGCGGTACTTCCCCGGTCAGGAGCGGACGGTAATCTTCGCCTGTATGGGGGATAAAGATGTGCTGCCGTCCCTGCGAATGCTGAACGGCCCGGGCCGGAGCTTCATCTTTACCGAGGTGGTCGGTAACCCACGGTCAATGAAGTCTCACGCCCTGCGGGAGCTGGCGGCCTCGGCGGGTATTTCCGGCGATGAGGCCCCCGACCTGACCTCGGCGGTAAAAATGGCCGCGAAAATGAGACGGCCCGCCGTCATATGCGGTTCGCTGTATCTGTACGAGACCGTGGCGGAAGCCGTTAAGGCCTGGAATATGTGATACTGACGGGCTTCAAAAATTCATGCAGTCAATGTAGCGTTCGACGAATTCCGGGTCGGCGGCCAGCTCCAGACATTCGCTGTTCCCGGCCATGGCGCGGATAAGGTCTCTGTTTTTTCTGTCAAGCAGCATCGCTCCGCCGAGGAGGGCGCCGTTGCCTATGGGAACGAATTTTTCCGCCGTAACGGAGGGCAGCAGCCCCGTCCGAACGGCGTTTTTTATGTCTATGTTTTTGCCCAGCGCTCCGGAAAGAAAGATCGTTTCAACGTCGTTTGCGCCCAAATCCCTGCGGCTGATGAGCAGCTCCGCTCCGGCCCGAACGGCGGCCTTGCACAGTTGAAAGGCCCGCACGTCTTTTTGAGTTATCGCTATATCCGTGCCCGGAAGCACAAAATCCTGTTCCAAAGTGCCCAAGCCGTCGAGAATTCCCCGATCAAGCATCAGGGCCACGGCGTCCACCAGACCGCTTCCGCAGACGCCGAGAGCCTCGCCGCCGCCTATGACTTCACAGCCGCCGCCGTTTACCCGGTACACCGCTCCCGGCCCGGCGGCCATGCCCCGGCTTATCCCAGCTCCCTCAAGGGCCGGCCCCGCCGCCGCGGAGGTAAAGTAATATCTGCCGCCGTGGAAAAGCCCGATCTCTCCGTTGGTGCCCAGATCCAGCATGAGGGCCGTCCCCTCCGGCTCGGCCCGAAGCATGGAACAGAGGGCGTCGGCTCCCACGAAGGCCGAGACGCAGGGGGGCAGATAGGCCCCCTCAAATTCCGTGTCGAAGCGGGAGGGCGGCTCGAAGGGCCACACTCCCATACCGCTCACGTTCAGTCCGCAAAGGAGGGCCAGCATGGCGGTGTTGCCGGTTATTACGGTGTTTTCGTTTTCTCCCAGCTCCCGCCGAAGCTCCCGGACAAGGGCGCGAATGGCGGCGGTGAGCGGAGCCGTGTCTTTGGCTCCTATGCGGCTTATTACGTCGGCCCCGTATGTGCGCTGAGGATTTGGCCGCCCAACGGTCTTTACCGGCTTCCCCTCACGGAAAAGGGCGGCGGCCACGGTGGTGGTGCCTATGTCCAGAACGGCGCCCTCCGCCCCCTCGACAGTCTCCCGGGCGGTGAGCACATGAGCCGCCGCCGGACTGATCTCCACAAGGCTGTCGGAGAAAAGCTGGGTCTTGCAGGCCAAAACCTCGCGGCCGTCCACCTTGCAGCGGCACTTCCCGCATCGGCCCATGCCTCCGCATGGCATGGGAAAGTCGAAGCCCAGCGCGGCGATTATGTCGCTGACCCGGCTCCCCTCGCGAAAATTGGCGCTTTTTTTGTCTTTTCCGTCGGTAACGGTGATTATCATGGCAGACCCTCCAAAATTTCATATAAATATTATATATCACGGAATGAAAAAAAGCAACAAAAACTTTCAAATCCGCCAAAAAACAGTCTTTACATTTTGACAAAGATGTTATATAATTATATAATAATACATCTGTAATACATCTGTGACTTTACGCGCGGCAGTGTTTCTCACCACAAACCGAAAAGGCGGTGTTTTTATGTACAAAAAGCTCATTTCGACGGCGCTGGCTCTGACTGTGATATTTACCGTTCCCCTTCGCCTTTGGGCGGAGGACATTCCCCCCAAAACCGCCTATGCTGCGGCCACGGAAGCTTCGGCCTCTATCGGAGGCAGGGACGGAGAGGGCGGCTACACTCTTACCGCCTCGGCCGACGGCGGCTGCCGGGCCGTGCTCACGGCGGCGGTATATAATACCGACGGGGACAGTCTGGCCGGAGTGACCCGAACCGAAATGACCGCCGAAGGTACGGTTACGGTGAAATATGACAAAAACACGCAGTATGTGAGAGGCTATCTGTGGGAAAAGGAAACTCTCCGGCCTTTGGCGCCCTCTCTTGACAGCCGCACCTATGTAGAGCCGCCGGTGGAAGTTCCCGAAACAAAAATCCCCCTGACCGTGGCCGACGTCTGGGCCACCGACCGTCAGAATGCCCACGGCGCGGACGCCCTGCTGGACGGCGACGCGGGCACCTATCTGGCCGGACAGGCCCAAACCGGCAAGCCCCTGTACATATACGCCGATCTGGGCGGAGTATGGGATCTTTCCCGGCTGGAGCTGGGCTTCAACCCCACCGACGGCGAGCGCAGCTATGCCTTCGACATATTTTCAAGCCTCGACGGCGAGGCTTACGCCATGGCCCTCGAGGATAGGCACACCGACCGCGCCGGCTCCGCCCCCGTGTCCTACGACCTGAACGGCAAGGCCGCTTATCTGAAAATAGCGGTCTACGGCTACGACGACAAGGACGACAACTGGAACGAGAACGGCTGGGTACAGATGAACACCCTGGCCGTCTACGGAGCTCCGGACAACAGCGGAATCGAAACCGCCCTCAATGAAAATTACTCCGGCAAGAGCGGCACGGTTCCCTCCTCTTCCCGTAACGGCTGGTTCGCCTACGCTTTGGACGAGGAGGCTTATACGGATTACACGCCCCACACCGGCGACGGCCTGCTGGCTGAATATGCGGAGCTGCCGGGCGAGGACGGCAACACGGCTCTGCGCCTGCACGACAGCGTTGACCGTGAGAGCGGCGACGGCAGAGGGGCCATAGGGGCCTTCCGTGAGCTGCCCGTGCCCATGGGGACGGATTATACCGTAAAGTTCCGGCTTTTCGTTCCCTCCGGCAGCGAGAATATATACTGGGCGGGCTTAAGCCTTCTCAGCGACAGCGTCACCGGCGGGGCCGACCTCGACCCGGCGGCGGCCATACAGCTTCGGCTTTCCGACGAAAACGGTAAGGCCGTGATAAACACCCTCACCTCGGTGCAGTACAACGAGGGCTCGCTGAACCGGGCCTTTGACGGCACATTCCGCCTTGGTTCGCCCTGGAACGTGACCCTCAAGGTCTCGCCGGAAGGCAAAAACGTTGAAATAACCGTTGACGACGGCACATACAGCGAGACACGGCTCATCGGCTACAACGTCACCGACGTTGAGCGGGTCAACAATCAGACTTGGAACAGCGCCGCCGTGAAATATCTGGCTCTCAACACCGGAGCGGGCGGCAAGCTGGATATGTATCTGGACGACCTCAGCCTTACATACGACGGGGAGTCCGCCTCTTATGAGGAAACGGTCTACTGTCAGGACTTCGAGAGCGACAGTCTGGACGACGCCGGCATAAAGCAGGCCGTGGTGAAAAAGAACGCCGACGGCACCACCGGAGGCGGCAGCCTGGGCGCCGGTCTGAAAGCCGAGATCGCGGCCTCGGACACCTTCGGCGGCCACGTGCTGAGGCTCACCGACACCACCGGCAGCGACGGCCTTGTGACGGCGGTACCCCTGACCCTGCCGGACAACAACAACAAATACATAATCAAGTGGCGTATGCGGGACTTCCAGCCCGGCAACTACAGCGGCTTCTCTCTGGCCAGCGGCTTTAACCTGGGCATGACCGACACCGACCACCCCATGGCCCTGCAAATGCGCAACAGTATGCAGGACGGGAACCGTAAGATACAGTACAACTATTACGGCTCCATACGCTTCAACGACGGGGATTTCAACGGCTTCATGGCCTTGGGCAACGACCGTCTCCGCGCCGACGCCACTTTGAATTTTGAAATAACCGTGAATCCCGTCGCCCATGTTATGGACATTTCCGTGTCCGACGGGGAGAGGACGGTCAAAAGGACCCACCCCTTTGAGACCTCCGGCTCCTACGGTGGCGGCGAGGATTGGAGCGCCAAGCGGCCCGACACCCTCCTTTTCCACACCGGCGCGGGCAGCAAGGCTGACTGGATAATCGACGACATCGAGGTCATTGACACCGGCATTGAGGAAGCGGGCGGCGACAGCGCGGTGATGGGCCTTGTCCGGCTGGAGAGCGTTTTCGGCACCGGGCGTTATATGACCCGCAACGGCGAAAATGAGCCCACTAACACCGAAACCGCCGACCCCAATCTCACCCGCTTTATCGAGCGGCCCGGTCTGGCCGACGCAAAGGCCGTGTCGCTGGAGAGCGCCGACAGGCCCGGCCTGTACCTCTACGCCGAGGAGACCCACGACGTGAACCACGAGTACACCCTGACCCTGAAAAAGCCCGACGGCAGCGCCCAAGACAGGGCCCAGGCCACCTTCTATAAGCAGACCGCCCCGGCGGACGACGCTTACCACGGAACGCAGAAGCTTTACGTCCCCATCTGGGACACCGCCCGCTGCATAAACTATGACGGCGGCAAGAACTGCAAATACTCCGTGTCGAGACCCTCTCCCGAGCGAAACGGCAGATTTTACCTTCGCAGCGAGGCGGTGAACTTTGTCTCCGACAACTTCAAGGGCGACAAGCTCAACGGCCAGTGGTGGACAAATCTGCCGTGGAAGGGCAACAACCCCACCAACGACAGCTATAACTTCACCGCCCTTATCGACCACCGCAACGTAATTGTGGAAAACGGCGAGCTGCTGCTCAAGGCCACAAAAATAAACGACTGGGCCAAAAACGTCTCCGGCGAAACGGGCATCCAGTACGACAATCAGTACGGCAAGAACATGTGGTACAGGTGGGCCGGACGGGTAGGCGTGGTGAGCATACAGAACAAGGTTTACAACAGGGAGTGCCTTATCGAGGGCAGCTTTAAGCAGCCCGACAGCCCCATCGGCTACTGGAACGCCTTCTGGCTGGCGGGACGGGACGATTGGCCGCCGGAGATAGACATCTTTGAGTTCCTGTCCTCCAATTTCGGCCACTCCAACTGGAACGCCAACATTCACGGCAAGGACGACAAGGGCAACCTTTTCGGCAAAAGCGGCGGTGTGAACCTGACCCAGGGCTACCACACCTTCACCATGGATTGGGGCTACAACTATCTGCGGCTCTATGTGGACGGCAAATGCTATCAGCAGCAGAACGGCAGCAACGCGGCCCTCGACTTCCAGAAAAATATGCGCCTGATACTGAACACCGGTGTGGGCGG
>CANRJP010000073.1 GCA_947630975.1 uncultured Clostridia bacterium | reverse complement strand
CAAATTCTGTCCTCTGCCAACCTTGATTGGCACAGTCCTTTTTTGAGCCCTTAACGCTATTCAATTTTCAAGGTCCCCGGGGCTGTCGCCCTCCTGATCGCGTGGTTCCGTCCGCATCGCATTTATTGCTCCGCTCGCGTTGCCCCGTTTTTCAGGCATTGCCGATCTTTACCCCGACCCCTGTCGCGCACTGTGTAACAGGCGCTCTTGGGATTTTGTGCCGCCCGCTCTCGCCGACAGCTCAATTAGTTTACCACAAATTTTGAGGTTTGTCAAGAGGTTTTTGAAACTTTTTTTAAAAAATTTTTTTGACCTCTGCTCTTTCCTCTCTGCGGTGCGCCCCTGCGGTAAAGTTTGCTTTCCCCTCGGGCTTGCCCATTATATCACCGTTTTTCCCTTTTGTCAAGCCCTTTTTCTCTGAAAATTACGTTTTTTCTACAAAAGTCACAAAAACAAATATATATGTCAAAAATCATAATGTAAATACGGCTGAAAATCTGTTATACTGACTGTAATACATAATATAAAAGAGGGGGTCACAAAATGAAAAAACAAATATTAAGCCTTATCACGGCACTGATTTTTAGCATAATTTCTTTGCCAACGGCTGCATCGGCGGCGGACGACAAGCTTCCAAGATACCAAGAAACCGCCCGACAAATGGAGAAGCTTAACCGGGGACTCATAGCCGTCCGCACATACGACGCACCGAGGAACGGAATTTCCAACGGCGTTTATCTGTCATGGCGACTGTTGGGAGACGAAAGCCTTGAAAATCAGGCCTTTGACATCTATAAAAATGGGACAAAGATTTACACCACCGGGCCTCACGACGCCACCTGCTACACGGACAAAAACGGCACGGAAAATGACATATATAAGGTAGTCAAGGCCGGAGCGGACGCTTCCGCCGAACCGGGAGTAAAGGCCTTTACGGAGGGGAACCACACGGCCCGAGGCAGTTATGTGGGCAACGTCAGCGAGGCCAACTCCTTCAGTTGGGTGGATATTCCCCTTGTGCGTCCCGCAAATGTGAAAAACCACGGCGGTAGCACCAGTGTGTACTACGGCGACGGCTGCGGCCCCAACGACGCTTCGGTGGGCGACCTCGACGGCGACGGGGACTATGAGCTGGTACTAAAGTGGGATCCGAGCGACTCCAAGGACAGCGCCAGCGGCGGCTATACCGGCAACGTTTACATCGACGCCTACGAAATAAGTCCGGACAACGGCGGATATATGTGGCGCATAGATTTGGGAAAGAACATCAGAGCCGGTGCTCACTACACCCAGTTCATGGTCTATGACCTTGACGGCGACGGCAGAAGCGAGGTAGCCATGAAAACCGCTCCCGGCTCCCTTGACGGCACGGGGCAGTATGTCAACAGGGTTCTTGACCGTCCCCTTGTGGCCGGAGTGGACGACAACGACAAGGTTTACCTCAGCGGCAAGGGCGTGCCCACCTCCGGCGGCGAATACCTGACGGTGTTCGACGGCGAGACAGGCGAGGCCCTTTACACCACGGACTATATTTCCCGAGACGCGGGAGACTGGGGCGACAGCAAGTTCAACCGCAGCGAAAGATACCTTGCGGCGGTGGCCTATCTGAACGGCGAGACCCCCTCGCTCATCATGTGCCGGGGCTATTACGCCCGGGCTATGGTAAGGGCTTACGACTGGGACGGAAGCCGCCTGAACCTGATATGGGAGCACAACGGCGACTCCAAGCGGGACGACTCCCTTTACGGTCAGGGCAACCACAATCTTTCGGTGGCCGACGTCGACAACGATGGTCGCGACGAGATAGTTTACGGCAGCGCCGTGCTTGACGACAACGGAAAAGCCATAGGCAATACGAAGATGGGCCACGGCGACGCCATGCACGTCAGCGACTTCAACAACGACGGCGTGCAGGAGGTATTTTCCGTGAAGGAGGATTCCGGCGGCTACAGCCGCTCGGAGGATTTCCGAGTGGCGTCCACCGGTCAGGCAATTTACTCAAAAAAATACAGCGCCGACAACGGCCGCGGCCTGATGGTCAACGCCGACGACAGCTACGCGGTCTCCCATACCGAGGCCTTGGCCATAGGGTGGAGCGCCTCCGGCAGCGAGGCTCACGACCTGACCGGCGGTAATGTGGGCGCCAAGCCCGGCACAAATTCCCGTATGATGACTAACTTCGCCGTCTATTGGGACGGAGATCTGGGACGGGAGCTGCTGGACGACAACCAGCTTGCCAAATATCACGCCGACGGAGGCTGGACGGGTCGCTTCTACAACGACGGCCAAGGCTATATCCCCGGCACATCAAACAACAGCTCCAAGCAAAATCCCTGCCTTTCCGCCGACCTATGGGGCGACTGGCGGGAGGAAATAATTATGAGAACGGGCGACAGCAAGGCCGAGACCCCCTGTCTGCGAATATTCACCTCCACCCTGCCCACGGCCTACCGGCTCACCACGCTGATGCACGACTGTCAGTACCGGCTGGGAATAGCGTGGCAGAACGTGGCCTACAATCAGCCTCCTCACGCAAGTTATTACATCGGCTCGGCGGCGTTGGCCGTAAAGGGCGGAGAAACCATGAACTATCTCGCCCCGGCGGTGCCCTTCACCAAAGTGCGATATACCGAGCAGGTACCCGCCGCGGGGATCGAATTGACCGAAAATGAAATTTCAATAAAAGTCGGGGGCACTCACCGACTCACCGCCAAGGTTCTGCCCGAGGACGCCACGAAACGGGGCGTGACCTGGCAATCTGACGATGAAAGCGTGGCCGCCGTAAGCGACGACGGAACGGTCACCGGTATTTCCGCCGGAACCTGCACCGTCACCGCCACCTCCGTGGACGGAGGCTTTACGGCGGAATGTGCAGTAACGGTGCTGCCGGTCAGGACTGTTGACGCCATGGACAACGCCGAATTCACCTGCCCGAATACCGACTCGGAAACTTCCTTCACCGGCACCGCAAATTCGGCCTCGTTAAATCAGGTGAACGCAATGACCGGCGGGGAGCTCCGCAGGGACTTCATTCCCTTCTGCGAGGGCAGAGCCGAGCTTTCCTTCACCTTTAACACCGGCGGAAAAAAGGATCAAAACGACGTATGGAACTGGGAGGGACGGGAATATACTCTCGCTCTCCAGCTTCTGGACACATACGGCGGGAATATTCTGACCCTGTCCCAAAGCTACGGCCCCACAGCGCAAAAAACCATGTCCGCGGTTGGGGACGGAGCGGCTGAAGCGGTGGAGTCAGGCTGGACAGCCTTCGGCACCGGCAGCGAAGATCCCTTGAACCGCAGCTCCACCACATGGCACATCACCGTTGCTTTTGACTACGACGGCGGCACGGCGACCGCCGAGCTGCTGGGCAGCAATCGGGACATCGGTTACACTAAGACTTTTCCGATAAACGGCGGAGGTTTTCAGACATTAAGGTGCTATACCACCGTTGACGGCAGCGGCGGAATAACCGTCGGCCCATACCTCACCGACCTGAGCTACAGCCTCACCGCCGAAATTCCCTCCCCGTCAGTAACTCTTGACGGAGTGACGGGCAAAATGGCGGCTTACACTGCCGTAGGCGGCGGCAGGGTCTACGGAGCGCTGTATGACGGCGGAACGCTGGCCGAGGTGCGGTCAAGCGGCAGCGGCGAACTCACCTTCAGCCGCGACATCGAAGGGCACAGTCTGCGGCTTTTCCAGTGGGACGGTCTCATGCCCCTGTCCGCCGACAGGATCACGGTCGGTACCCTGCGGAAGCTGAACGTCGTTTCAGCCGCCGCTTCCGCCGAGCCAGAGGCGGAAAACCCGGCGAAAAACGCCTTTGACGGCGATCTGAACACGGTTTGGACCTCTCAAAACACTCAAAATATCCTGTTTGATTTAGGTGAAGCCGTCAGACTCGCAGGGGCAAATCTGGCTTTCAAGCGCTACGATGACGATCGGACGATACCCTTCCGGCTTTACATTTCCCCTGACGGACAGAGCTGGTCAAGGATTTACAGCGGCGCCAGCCGGCCCTTATACGGCGGGTTCATCTGTCTGCCGATAAATTCAACCATGCCGGCCCGTTACGTTAAGGCGGAGTTCGACGGCAACACGGTGAGCCAGTGGACGTCGCTGGCGGAGGCGGAGTTCTATACCGCCGACGGAGCCGAGATTCCGCTCCCCGCCGTTTCAGTCACGGCATCGTCCGAACCCGAGGCGGCCAATCCCGCCGGTCACGCCGTCGACGGCGACCTGTCCACCGTGTGGACATCTAAGGACACCCAAAGCCTGACGCTCGATTTTGGAGGAGAAAAGCGGCTGACCGCCGTGGAGCTGGCCTTTAAGCAGTACGAGGACGACCGAACCATTCCCTACCGGCTGTATATTTCGGACGACGGACAAAACTGGACGGAAATTTATTCCGGAGCCAGCCGACCCTTTTATGGGGGCTATATAACATTACGGGCTTTGTCCGAATACAGAACCGGGTATTTGCGGGCCGAGTTTGACGGCAACACCGTGAGCCAATGGACGTCGCTGGCAGAGATACGGGCATATGGGATAGAATAACACACCGCAAAAATGGACGCCGCCGGCGTCCATTTTTGCGGTGAAAAAACTTATTAGTGCCGTTACCCTACTTTTTTCAAATAATTTCCTTCGATCTTCACGCCCTCTTTAACTATGACAAAGGCGTGGGGGTCGGTCTCGTGAATTATGCTGCGCAGGGCAGTGAGCTCGTACTTGCTGAGTATTATGCACAGCACCTCGGTTTCCTGATCGGTATAGGTGCCCTTGCCGTTCCACGATGTAACGCCGCGTACAAGGCGGTGATTTACCGCCTCGGCTATCTCCTTGCCGTGGGACTTGGTTATAACGGTGACTTCGGCGTTGATGCTCTGTGAATAGGTGTGGTCAAGGGCGACGGAGCTGGCCACGGCAAAAAGTATGGAGTAAATGGCCGTTTCCACGTCATAGAGCCACATACACACGGCATAGAGAACCACGTTCACCGCCAGATTGATCGTGCCGACGCTGACCCGAAGATCCTTTTTTATGCAGTACAGTCCAATAATATCCGTACCTCCGCCGCTGCCGCCGCTGCGCAGGGCAAGGCCCAAACCAAATCCGGAAATAAAGCCGCCGATGAGACAGCTCACCAGCTTATCGCCGACGATCTGCTCGGCCGGAGTGGGAATCAGCGTCGTAAACAGGGATATTGCCGTGACGCAGAGCAGAGTCCTCAGCAAAAACTTTTTGCCGATAGAGCGGTACGCCAAAATAAAAATAGGTATATTGATTATGTAGTAAATTATACCGGCCAAATTCACCCCGTGAAGAGGTATAAAGCCGTTTATCTGATTTCTTATAAGCTGGGAAAGTCCCATGATTCCGCCGCTGTAAAGCCCCAGCCCGGCGATGAACATATTAATTCCAAAGGCGTACAGGAACGCCCCGACAACGGACATAACCACCTTGCCCACGCTGCTGAAACCGCTTTTTAATGTCACTTTCACGCGCCCCCTTGCACGAAATATCATTTGTTGGCTTTATCGTTTTCTCTTCGCCAGTAAAACAGATACTGCTGGGCGAAGCCGCTGTACCGGCCAAAGATGCGCTCTCCCTCGCTCTTGGCGGCGGAGACCGAACCGGCGGAAAAGCTCTCCGCCATTACTTTTTTTATCCAGGTGTCCGTGGGGAAAAGGTCAAATTTGCCCAGGGAAAACAACAGAACACAGTCGCAAACCTTGTTGCCCACGCCCTTTATTTTCATAAGCTCGGCCCGAGCCTCCGCTGTCGGCATTTCCGCCAGCCGCACGGGATCCAGCGCCCCTTCCGCCGCCAGCCGCGCCGCGCCGACCAGATAGCGGTCGCGGAAGCCGGCCCCAAGCGCCCGAAAATCCGCCTCCTCAAGAGAGGCCAGCCGCTCCGGCGAAGGGAAGGCGTAGCGCACATCGCCGTCCAGCTCCACAGGCTCGCCGTAGGCGGCACAGAGCCGCTCAACCACACGCTTTATGTTGGGTATCGAATTGTTTTGTGAAATTATGTAGGACATGAGGGTCTCAAAAAATTCCTGTCGGAGTATCCTTATGCCGCCGCCGTAGCTTACGGCCTCCTTCATTATATCGTTTATCGCCACAGTCCGCTTTATTTCACCGTAGTCACGGTCAAGGTCAAGATAGCCCCGCCAAAATTCCTCAAAATCGGACGCGGAACAGTTCTCGATTACGACATCGTCCCCGTCACGCCTTAAACGTACTGCCCTGCCCCCGGCCACGCCGCTGTAGCTGCCGTCGGGGGCCGCGTTCCACCGGAAGCACTGGCCGCAGTCAAAGGTGTGGGCCAAATCAAAATCCCTGCCGGACACCCGAGTTGTCTCCATTCTACTTCATCTCCGTCTGTTCTGTTTCTATACTGCACTGATCTCCGGCGCACATGGCCTCTATTTGAGCTCGGCGCTCCTTATTCGCATTTTTATACTCATCGGTGTAGTCGTCCTCTATCACATAAACCTCGTAGTCGACCCCGGCGGCCTTGAGCTCGTCGGAGACCTGGGACATGGACTTGCCCGCCGCGCTAATTCCGGATACCGCCCCGGCAAATTCCGCTCCGACAGTGAAGCGCACCCTGCGGTGGATATACCTGCGGGCGGCCGCCTCGACAACAGGCTCGCCGTTGGCAAGGCCCGCCGTCATGATTTGAAATTCTCCGCTGTCCGGGACAGCCGTCCTTGCCTTGCCGCCGACGGCTCCCGCGCCGCCCGAACCTCCTCCGCCGCCCGAATGCCCCTCGGTTCCGGCTCCGGAATCAAGATCATCGGCCGACAAAATTTGCGCCGGCTCATTTTCGGGCTCACCGTCCTCATCCGCTCCGCCGCCGTTTTCCAAAACGGC
Organism: uncultured Clostridia bacterium; assembly: GCA_947630975.1. Classification (GTDB taxonomy): domain Bacteria; phylum Bacillota; class Clostridia; order UMGS1883; family UMGS1883; genus JAFLUQ01. Next base: position 7,687 of record CANRJP010000073.1, on the reverse strand, counting down.
AGCGTCATCGCCGTCAAGACCCAAAGTCATGATCGCGTCAAAGGACGCTTCTTCCGTGTTCCGTGCCTTTCCGTCGGCATTTTGAACCGTTTCGGTTCCGGCGGACTCTTCCTTTTTCGGTATCGCCGTCATCAACGGCGCGGTTCCCTGCCCGACGCCCGCATAGGCCGAGCTTCCGCTATTTTTGCCGGAGCTTTCGCTTGCCGCGCTGTCGGCAACTCCCTGTACCGGCGGGGCCTCGACGGTTTTTTGTACGGCCTTCGGGACAGAACCGTCGGCGCTGTCCGCCGCCAACGGGGTCGGATTTTCGTTTTCATTTTTTTCGCTTTCCGCAGCGTCGGCGTCCACGGTTGCGGCTCCGCCGTCATATACCGCCTCTCCCCCTTCCCCGCTTGTCACGGCGGGTACATCTTCGACAGCGGTTTCGCCGGCGTCCCGCGTTTCATGGACGGCGCTTCCGCTTTCCTCAATATTGCCGGGGTCTTTGACAATGCCGGGCAGCACCTTCACGGCGCCGACAACCAAAAGAACCGCTGCCGCCGCTGCCGCGCCGTATCTGATAAAGTTAAAGCGATTTCCGGCCTTTTCGGCCCTGATACGGCCCATAACGTTGGGCAAAAGGTCGGCGGGAGCCTTCTGATCCCCCATTTCCCGAAGAGACGCCGTTAGCTCCTGTACGGTCTCGTATTCCTTGCGGCATCCGGAGCAGTTCTCCATATGCGCCTTTGCCGCTTCCGCCGTTTTTTCGTCAAGCTCTCCTGCCGCCAGCTCAAAAACTATATTTCTGAACTCTTCACACTTCATGATGCCGCCTCCTTTCCGTTATATACGTTTGATACTTTATCATTTGATTCTTTTCAGGTCTTCTATAGTTTAGACGCGCCGGGTTCTAAAAAAGTTCCCGGTTTTCCAAAAAAATTTTTTTAATTTTTTCCCGCGCACGATGCAGCCTTGACCGAACCGTTCCTATATTTATAACAAGGATTTCGGATATTTCCTCGTAGCTGTAGCCCTCTATATCCTTGAGTACAATGACCTCCCGTAGCTCGGACGGCAGCCGTGCAAGGGACTGACGCACCGCCCTCCGCCGGACGTCGGCCTCGTATTCGCCGTCGGGGGTTCTCGGGTCGGCCACGCCGTACACCTCGTCAATGTCCACCGTGTCGTGCCGCCGCCGTATTATGTCCAGGCAGGTGTTGACGGCTATTTTTGTGAGCCAGGTGTCGAGACTGCTTTCGCCCTTGAAGGATTTCAGCGCCCTATATGCCTTTATAAACGTATCTTGGGCGGCGTCCTGGGCGTCATATATATTTTTAAGCATATTCACGCATACCGAATATATTTTATCCTGTTTTTCCGTAACAAATTGCTCAAATGCTTTTTCGTCGCCACGCTTCAGCTTTTTTAACAGTTCATCCACACCTTCACCTCCCCGGAACTAAGGCAATACCGCACAGAGATTGTGCCCATATTGCGCCGCAGATTTTTTGACGGAATTACGAAAACGACGAAGGAATACTGTCGTATTTCAAGGAGTTTTCGTAAGAAACGTCGGAAAAGATGCAAGCAAGATGGGTACAAAGCTCACTTGCGGTCTTTGTGCGGTATTGCCCTAAATCGTATCACGCTACTCTATAACTATTTCTCCGTCCCTTAATTCGCCTCGGAGCACATCCTTGCGTTCGCCCCGAATGATAATGTCCGCCAGCTTGTCCTGAATATAACGGCTTATGGCCCGGCGCAGAGGGCGGGCGCCGAAGCGCTCGTCAGTGCCCTTTTCCAGCACAAAATTTTTGGCCCCGTCAGTAAGTTCAAGCCTCATTCCCTTTTCACCAAGCATTTCGTTGAGTTCGTCCAACATAATGTTCAAAATCCGCATCAACTGATCCCGAGTCAGGCTCTCGAATACGACCACTTCGTCAACACGGTTCAAAAACTCCGGACGGAAATGGTTTTTCAGGGCGGAGTCCAGCTTTTCGCCGTTTCTCTTATTCGGCTCAGCGGCAAAGCCTATCCCCTCGCCCTTCCAATCGCTGCCCAGATTGGAGGTCATTACAACAACGGTATTTTCAAAGCTTACCACCTTACCGTGACTGTCGGTAACGCGACCGTCGTCCAAAATCTGGAGCAGCACATTCGTCACGTCGGGATGAGCTTTTTCTATCTCGTCAAACAGCACCACGCTGTAGGGGCGGCGGCGTATTTTTTCGGTGAGCTGGCCCGCGTCGTCGTAACCCACGTAGCCGGGAGGGGAACCTATGAGCTTGGCCACGGAGTGCTTCTCCATGTACTCGCTCATGTCCACTCTTATAAGAGCCTCCTCGCTGTCGAAAAGCTCTGTTGCAAGCTGCTTCACCAGCTCGGTCTTGCCCACGCCGGTGGGGCCGGCGAAAATAAAGCTGGCGGGCCGACGCTTTTTGGAAAGGGCGGCGCGATTTCTCCTGATCGCCCTGGCAACGGCACTGACGGCCCTGTCCTGACCGATTATCCGGCGGTGGAGCCGTTCCTCAAGATTTATGAGCCGCTGCGTCTCTTCCTGGGTTATTTTCATGACCGGGATTTTAGTCCAGGACTCCACCACAAAGGCGATGTCCTCCACCGTGAGGTACACGGATTCAAGCTGTTCCTCCAAATTTGCCTTTTCTTTTTCAAGCTCGCACTTTTTTGTGCGTATCTCGGCGGCACGCGCATAGTCCTGCTCGGTCAGCTCGCCTCCCTCGTAGACCTTTTCCAGCTCGGCGTCCAGCTCGCCGAGTTCTTTTTTATTCCGTTCCAACGCCACAAGCACCATGTTCTTAAGGTTGCTGCGGCTGCCGGCCTCGTCGATAAGGTCTATCGCCTTGTCGGGCAGAAAGCGGTCGGTTATGTAGCGCTCGGAAAGAACCGCCGCTGCCCTTATGACCTCGTCGGTTATCTTCACCTTGTGGTAATCCTGATATTTTTCCCTCAGGCCGCGAAGTATTTCAACGGTGTCCTCGATCGACGGCTCCTCTATCATTATGGGCTGGAAACGCCGCTCCAAAGCGGAGTCCTTCTCTATGTGCCGCCGGTATTCGCCCAGAGTGGTCGCTCCGATTATCTGTATTTCTCCTCTGGCGAGGGCGGGCTTCAGGATATTTCCGGCGTTCATGGCCCCTTCGGCGCTTCCCGCGCCGACGATGTTGTGGAGCTCGTCTATTACCATTATAATATTGCCCCGTTCCCGAGCCTCGTCGATTATGCCCTTAAGCCGGGCCTCGAACTGGCCCCGGTACTGGGTGCCCGCCACAACGGCTGTAAAATCCAGAAGATAGACCTCCCTGTTAAGGAGCTTCACCGGCACCCGTCCCTCGGCTATCCTGACGGCAAAGCCCTCGGCGACGGCGGTTTTGCCCACGCCGGGTTCACCGAGAAGAACCGGATTATTTTTCGTGCGTCGGTTCAGTATCTGCACCAGACGTTCAAGCTCGGCGTCGCGGCCGATGCAGGGGTCAATTTTACCCTCGGCGGCACGGCGGGTCAGGTTGATGCCGTAGGCGTCGAGAAGGCTCCTGCGGCGGCTCTCGTTAGTTCGTTCGCTTTTCTGCTCCCGCTTTTTTTCACCGGCGGCCTTGCCGTCATTCCCGGGCTTGTCCGCCGGAGCGGACGAGTTCTTGTCAAAAATGCCCATTATATTTTTTAAAAAGCCGTCGAAGCCGTTAGAGCCGTCCTCGCCGTCGGGGAGCTCGTCCCCGATAAACTGCGACATCTGTTCGCCTATATTTTCAAAGCTGTCCATATCCAGATCCATGCCGCCGGCAAACTGGCCCATGGGATTAATACCCAGCTCACGGGCGCAGGGCAGGCAAAGGCCCTCGTTGATGCGGCGGCCGTTTTCCAGCTTGGTTATGAACAAAACAGCTACATTCTTTTTGCATCTCGTGCAGATCAATTACTCCATCTCCTTATCTTCATAACATTATAACATACCTTTCGGATAAATGTAAACACCAAATTTCAATTTTCACAGATTATTTATAATTTTTTATTGAATTTTCAAGTTTTTTATGCTATACTTATTACAATAAAAGCCGCCATGCTTTTGGCGGGAAAGGAGAACAGTATATGTTGAAAAAAACGCTTTCGGTCATTCTGGCCCTGTGTACCGCCTGTTCCGTGCTTGCCTCCGCCGCTTTTGCCGCGACGCAGAGCAGCTTTACAGACGTGATAAGTCCGGACTATGACTGGGCCGTCGACGACATCGAGGCCATGACACGGCAGGGAATAATAAAGGGGTACTCCGACCACACCTTCCGTCCCGCCAACGATATACGAAAGATAGAAATGCTGCTGCTGGTGGCGCGCGCCGCCCAGTTCACCAACGACGAGTACGGCCCATTCAGCGCCTTCGCACAGCAGCTCTACGCCGCCGCTCTGTCAAAATATGACCTCGGCGACGCCTACAACCGCTACAAGCCCGAGGTAGCCTTTCTTCTCTACGAAGGGCTTATAAGTCCCGCCGAGCTGGACGGCCTCATCGGCGGCAGCGAGGCGAACGCCCCAATCAAGCGTTATGAGGCGGCGGTGCTGCTGACAAGACTTTTGGGAGCCGAGGAGCAGGTCAAAAACAATATAGCTCCCGTCCTTGAGTACGCCGACTACGCGGATATACCCATTTCGGCCCGAGCCTATGTGGAATACGTGACAAATCAGGGTATAATGAGCGGCATGGAAGATAACAGCTTCTGCCCGAATAAAAGCGTCACGCGGGTTCAGGTGGCCGTTATCCTCAACAGAGTGCTTACCAAGCTCAACTACTCCGTCAGAACCGGCACGGTCAGCGCCGTCGATCCTGACAAGGGCACAATAACCCTCTACAACAAGGACGCCGACGGTGACGAGGTCATACCCGTCAACTTCGGCGCGGCAAAAATAATGCGCGACGGCATTACCACGAATATTTACAGCGTGCCCAACGGCAGCTACGCACTTCTGCTGCTCAGCGGCGATACGGTAACGTCCGTGGAGGTGCTTTCCGCTCCCAACGCCATGAGCGTCACCGACTGCGTCATAACCGGAATTTCAGACGGCGACGGCGACGGCGGCACCGTTCTCACCGTAAAGGACGCCGAAGGGAACAGCTTGGAATTCAGCATTTCTCCCGACGCTCTTCCGCTGGTAACGCTGGACGGACGCGCCGGAGACCTCAACGCTCTTGCGAGCGGCTGTAACGCGGCCGTAACCACGGCGGACGGCAAGCTTGTAGCGATAAAAGCCACCGGCAACGACGCTTCCGTCACCGTAACCGGCGCACTTTCTTCCATACTTATAACTCAGTTTCCCCAGTTGGGCGTTATGGCCGGCGTGACCGAGAGCTTTTATCCCCTCGGCGCCAATTCTGCCGTAATCGTCAACGGCTCACGGGCCACGATCTACGACCTTAGGCTGAACGCCTCCGTGGAGCTCACTGTGGAGAACGGACAAATAACAAGAGTAGATGCAAAAATAGAGTAAATTCTAAGGCAAATTAATGTGTTGATATGGAAAAACCGCCTTTTTCTTGGGAAAAGACGGTTTTTCTTTGGTTTTATGTCAGTTTTATGTTCTTGAGCCGCGACCGATTATCACATTTGTTAATCGGTCATTCGGCTTCGGACTCAGTCGTCGGCCTCCTCGATATAAACGCGCTGATACTCCTGATTCCAATCGACCTCACAGTCAAAGGCCTCGGCGATGGCCCTGACGGGAACCATGGTCTTGCCGTTGATTATCTTGGCGGGAACGTCAAGAGTTCTGGCCTCGCCGTTCACATAGAGCTGATCGGAGCCGATGGAAAGGACAACGGTCTTGTCGCCTCGGGTGGACGTCACTGTCTGAGTATCATTATCCCACTCTACCGTAGCGCCCATGGCCTCAAATATGCTTCTGAGAGGAACGAGCACACGGTTATCCTCGGCAACGGGTTCCTGACCGTCAAACTCTATGTTCTTGCGGTCATAGCCGACGGTTATGGTCGAGTCAAAAGGCACATTCTCGTCCACGTGACCCACGGGCTTGCCGTAGATGGCCACTTCCTGAGGCTTGCCGCCCCAAAGAGCGGTAGCGTTGCCGCCCTGAATGTTCTTGATGTCCTCAACCGTGACCTTGACATATCTGTAAGGCGTGGTGTCGGTCACCCAGCCGACATGGAAGCCGCCGTCGTCGTCATCGTCGTCGGTGACATCGGCGATCTGGGTCCAACTGTTCATGTCGTTGCTGCCGTAAGCCTTGTAATAGGAAGCGCAGACGCTGCCCATGTAAATATCGTTGGTAAGGTTCACCTCGGTGATAACCGTGGGCACCTCGAGGTCAACGATTATATCGAAGGGCAGACTGTCGACCTCGGCTACGGGAGAAGCCTGAAGCTGAAGGTTGTCGGTGAGTTCGGGAGCGTCCTTACCGTTTATCGTGGCCTTTTTGCCAAGGGATACATATTCGCCGGACTGAACGGCGATAGCTCCCCAGTAGGGGTCGTACTCCATGCGGTAGCACCAGGCGCCGGTAGCCACGCCGTTGTTTATTGCCAGATCGAAGAAACGCTGATAGTTGTTCTTTCTCCAGCCGCCGCTCTGGCCCCAGTTGTAGCCGTGGCCGCGCTGTACCACTCGGCCGGAATCGCTGCCGTAGCCCCATACGCCGTTGGCCTGAGTGCCGAAGGTGGAGGTGTTGGCCACTTCACGGAGGGGGCTCCACGCGCCGTCAAGAGTTTGGGCGCTGGAATAGCGGGCCTGGCTCTGGAACCAGCCGTTGGTGGTGGAAGTGTAAACATAATAAGCGTTGCCGTCGTGGAATACCGAGGGGGACTCCTGATGCTGTCCCTTCAATATGATATTGGTGACTTTCTCGGGAAGTACCCAGTTGTCCTGAAGCTTGAGTATCATCATATCCTGATTGTCGTTGGTGGCGCTGAAGGTGTAAAGGTCGTGTCCGTCAACGAAGCGCACCATGTCTCGGGAGTTCTGCCCGAAGGGACGGCCGATATACCAGCCGGAAAGCTCGTTTGTGCCGGGGTTGTCAATAAGCTGAGACTGCTCAACGGGATCCATGTAAGGCAATATCTTACCGGTGGCGCAGATGAAGTAATACGGCTCCACCTCGTGGTCGCCCTTGCCGGGCTGGAAGGTGGCGAAGAACAGCTTGGAGCAGGCGAAGCCGGAGCCCTCGGCATGGGCGGAGAAGGAAACCGTCTCGCCGTCATACTTAAGACCGTTCTGCTTGCCCTCCATGCGGATGTCCACAAATACGGGGTAGGCGTAGGTCCACTCGTCGGGCCAGGTAAAGCCGTCGTCACTCTCCTTGTAGCGTACGGCCATAACTGACTGGGCATCGTCAAAGTTTTTCTGATCCTCGGCGCTGTCGAAGCCAAGGGACATGAAGGTCTCCTTGTTTATGCCGTCAAGAGCCACGGTGTAATACTTGTCGCCGATGTGGTAGCCGCTGGGCTTGGGCTCGACCACGCGGTTGGGATCCTCGTTGGGCTTCCAGCCGCCGTTCACGTTGTCGTCATAGCCGTTTGTGTCGGCAAGGTTGATGGCGAAGGTGAGGGTGGTATTGGTCTCGCCCTCGGCGATGACCGCGCCGTCGGCGTCAAGAGCCTTAACGGTATAAGAAACGTTCTTGTTTATGGGCAGGTCGTACTCGTCATAGCAGTCGCCGATAGCGGTGCCGATGAGAGCGCCGTCCCTGTATA
>CANRJP010000072.1 GCA_947630975.1 uncultured Clostridia bacterium | reverse complement strand
TGGGCACACCGTTCCCGAGGCGCCCGTTTCTTTGCCGTGTCACTTCGGCACAATGTCTTATCTTAATGACATTGCATATGATATTGACCCAGTTTTCCGTAACATTTAGCCAGATTGTTCATCAAAAGCCCGATGTTGTTGGCCGATTCGTCCCTTTTAAAGAATGGAATTACTTTGATAAACATATCAATAGCCTCACTATAGCTGCCGCTGTTCATTTTGCTGAGAGCGGCATTCCACGTGTTCCATTCAGTGCCGGCACTTAAAGTGTTTCTTACATTCTCAAGCTGTCTGATCATTAAGCTGTCGGGATCATCCACGGTGACGGTCTGAGAGCCCTCAATCCAGTTGACCTGTGCGCCCAAGGCTTCCATTACTATTCGTATGGGAAGATAGGTGCGAGAATCAACTACCCGCGCCGGAGCGTCATTGTCGACCTCAACACCGTTACGGTATATAACGGCCTGTCCTATTGGCACTGTCACCTTTACGCCATCTTTTTCTACGGTAGCGGCGTTAAGAGTATAGTCAAACCCAACGCTTGCTCCGTAGGCTTCCGCCGCGGCACGGAGCGGCACAAAGGTTCGGCCGTTTTCAACAAAGGGAGCCCCGTCCGTGAAATCTACATTTCTGCCGTTGACCTCAACGGACAATGCGCATACTGTAACGGAAGACAGCATCAGCATAGTAAATAATACTGTGATAATAAATTTCTTCATACAAAATTGCCTCCTTGATTTTTATTAAATTTTTTGCCTTTGTTTTTTGTTTTTATGTCAATGTACCATCTCCTCTGTTTCATACTAATCCCTATTTAAAAGCATCAACCGAGGGGCGAGGATTTTTTGTGCCGGACAAGGAAGAGGCCGCAGGCAATACTGTATGTATTGGCAAGGCAGATGACGCTGTATGGCGCGGAAAAGACCGCCGCGAATTGATGATTTTAATTAGGAATTAGTATCAATATTGGTATCTTTGATTATGTAGTGTGGTCTTTGTTTGACTTCCATATAGGTCTTTGCCAAATACTGTCCGACTATACCTATACATAACAGTTCGATACCTCCTATAAATGTTATTATGCAGACCAAAGAGGCCCATCCCGTCACAGGATCACCGAAAACCAATTTGCGTATAATAACAAATAATATCATGATAAATGAAGCAAAGGTCAACATTATACCGCCGACTGACGCCAACGATAACGGAATTTGCGAAAAGCTTGTTATTCCATCAAGAGAATACAACAACAGCTTCCAAAAACTCCACTTTGTTTCACCCGCCGCTCGCTCCACATTTTTAAACGGCAGCCAATAAGTACGAAAGCCCACCCAACCGTATAATCCCTTTGAAAAACGGTTGACTTCCTTCATCTGCACGACAGCGTGCGCCACTTCCCTTCTCATCAATCTGAAATCACGCGCACCGTCCGCTATTTCAATATTTGTCATATGGTTGAGCAGACAGTAAAACATTCTGGCAAAAAGGGAACGTATCGGCGGCTCACCATCTCTTGTTACTCTTCGCGCGGCCACGCTGTCGTACTTCCCTGTTTCAATTAATTTTACCATTTCAGGCAGAAGTGACGGCGGATCCTGCATATCGGCATCCATTACCGCAACAAGATCTCCCTTGGCATGGCAAAGTCCGGCATACATTGCGGCCTCTTTGCCAAAATTGCGCGAGAATGAAATATATTTTACCCGAGCATCTCCCGAAGAAATTTCATTAATAATATCAAATGTGTTGTCATTGGAACCATCATTCACAAAAAGAAGTTCAATATCATAATTTTTTATCGCTCCCACAGCCTTGCATATTTCCGAATAAAGCAGCCGCAAGGTTTTTTCCTCGTTGTAGCACGGAACGATAAGACTAATAAGCTTCGGCATATCATTCGCTCTCCTTTTTCTCTTTTTTCACCTTACCGTTCTTATCTAAAATGACAATTTTTTTACCGTATATAGGAGTATCGTTGGCCCATTCCTGTACTATTGGATACTGTGTAAAGCCAAAGATTGATATTCCCGGCATAAAGGTCTCATCATAGGCAACGTATGCGGTGTCACCTTTGGAGTTTTTGATTTCATCAAGCACCCGGGCTGCCTTGGAATTATACTCTATGCGGAATTTAGCCATGTCTGCCGTCATTAATGTACATAAGAGTACCAAGGCCGCGGAAATTACGGTGACGGCCTTGGGCCTGACTACCAAACTTAACATTCGGATAAATGACGCACTCACACTGATAACCGCCACAAGATAGGCGGGCATTGTAAGGCGAACCAATGATGTTATGACGATTTGTGTCTCAACAAGAATATGCATGGTTACAAAAAGCAGGCAAACTGCGGAAAAATGTATCATTCGAGGATTTTCTTCACCGAAAAGTCCCAGTTTATACGCCATGATTTCAAAAGTAAAAGTAATAAGCATGGGTATAAGGTATGGCCTCATGGCACCAAAATTGAGAACGATATGCCGAAGCACCCATATCGGGGCCGTAAGAGCCTCTCCGAAAGTAATGTAATCGGTCATGACCGAATAATCTCCGTCAGCATCGGCATAATGTGATATGCCGGCGCCGAACACATACATAAGCACACAAGCCGCAAGTATGCCAAGAACAGCGGCAAAAATCCAGCTACGGAAAATTTTTTGGGGCTTGTGTCCGCTGACAAACAGCCAAATAAGTAAAAACAATAATGTCGCCAAAAATGCCACCGGGGTCACATTACTCGAAAAGCCGAAAAGAAACCCAAGAATAAACATCGCTGTCCAAGTAACTATACCGTCCTTTGGTCCCTTGCCAAGAACATACATGGCAAAAGGCAGAAAAAACAACATGGAGAAAAGACAAATAACAAGATAATTGTGAAGGTGCGAAAATCCAAGATACAACGAATCACAGAAATGCCCCAAGTAAATTGCCGGCAACGTAAATGCAAAAACGGCCCCGTCGGTCAGGCAGAACCTCGGCTTTCTGCCAATTATCATTGATGTCATTGCAAACATTATACCGACGCCCATCGCGACATCCAAAAGCCTGAAAATTGTATCTACACCGAAGCTGAACTGATAGTCGAAAAAATTTATTACTGTGTATGCGTACATATCGCTGAGTCTGGAGTTATATCCAAAAGCCATTATCAAGCCATATAAAGGGTCTCCGTGACCGCCCGCTCCCTGTAATACGTCCTCCGCTGTGGCTGTCATAAACATATAGGTAATAATTAAAAAAATGACCGGTATAATATAAAGCGCCGCCGATAAAACAATTTTTGCTTTTGACCTCATGTCTTTATCCTCCGTTGAATGCGATTTATGTTGATTATACCATACTATCTTTAAAAAAGCAATACTATCTTTAACAATTTATAAAAAATATCTTTAAAAAGGATATAATATATTTGGTGATGATATAATGAATTTAAAAAACATCGGAAAAAACGTTAAACAAATACGAAAATCCCGTCACCTGACGCAGGAAAAATTGGCCGAAACCATTGACATCTCCACCGTACACATGTCTCACATAGAGACCGGCAGCGTTTGTATGAGCCTTGACTGTCTGCTTTACTTGTGTACGGCCCTTGGGACAACGCCAAACGACATACTGTTGGGAGAATTTGATTTGCCCGTCGAAAGTCAAGTGCGTATAGCTGATGAAAAATTTCAGAAGCTGACCGCTGACGAGCTTTTGTTTATAAGCCGTATCGCCGATCTGCTGAACGAAATAAAATTAAACAGATGAGCACCTTGTCGCGGAACGTCTCAGACTTGTTCCGGCGGCTCTATTTTCTCCGATGACCTGAATTCAATAAAATGTATCAATTTTTTTAACGTGCTCAGGGCGGGTTTCTCCCCGCCTTTTTTAAAATACTCATCGAAGCGCGGCTGCCTTTTAAGCTTTCTCTCCCGTTTATGCAAGAGGTTAGTAATCGGTTCTAAAAAAATTTCATTTTTTTCGTGAAAATTTATGAAAAACATTTGACTATTTGGAAAAAATTTGTTAAAATAAACTTAGATAGTTATAACATCTGAGAAGGAGCTTTTGAACCCATGGAAACCGAAAAGAAAAACAAGCAAAAAAATCCGTATCTCGATGACTTTGCGATTTATCTGTACAATCAGGGAAAAAACTACCGCTGTTACGACTTTCTCGGCGCACATAAGACCGATCTGTTCGGAATACCGGGCTACAGTTTCGCGGTGTGGGCTCCCAATGCCGAGGCCGTCAGCGTGGTGGGCGACTTCAACAACTGGAACGTTGAGGCCGACCCCATGTTCCCACAGGAGGACACGGGCATTTGGCACGTGTTCGTCAAGGATGTGCCCGAGGGTGTGAACTACAAGTACTGCATCCGCTCCAAGAGCGGCGAGCTGCTGTACAAGGCCGATCCGGTGGGCTTCCGCTGTCAGCTCAGACCCGAGACCGCCAGCATCACCTACGAGCTCGAGGGCTACAAGTGGGAGGACGGTAAGTGGCTGGAAAACCGGCTCGTGACCCCGCCCTACGACAGGCCCATGCTCATCTACGAGATGCACGCGGGCAGTTGGAAGCAGCACGGGGACGGCAGCTTTTACAACTTCCGGGAGCTGGCGGACGAGCTGGCCCCTTACCTGAAAGACATGGGCTACACTCACGTCGAGCTTATGCCCATATCCGAGTACCCCTTCGACGGGAGCTGGGGCTATCAGGTCACGGGCTATTTTGCGGTGACCGCCCGTTACGGCGAGCCCAAGGACTTCATGTACTTTGTTGACCGGCTCCATCAGGAGGGGATCGCCGTGATTTTGGACTGGGTGCCGGCTCACTTCCCCAGGGACGCCCACGGACTGCGGCTCTTTGACGGCAGCCCGGCATACGAGTACGCCGACCCCCGTCTGGGGGAGCACAAGGAGTGGGGCACCCTTGTCTTTGACTTCGGCAAGACACAGGTAATATCCTTCCTCATTTCGAGCGCCATGTTCTGGCTGGATAAGTTCCATGTGGACGGACTGAGAGTGGACGCCGTCAGCAGTATGCTGTATCTGGACTACTCCCGTACCGAGTGGGTGCGGAACAAGTACGGCAAGAACGAAAATCTTGAGGCGATAGAGTTCCTTAAGACTTTAAATAAGGCCATATTCATGCGGCACCCCAACACCCTCATGATAGCGGAGGAGTCCACCGCCTGGCCGCTGGTGACCAAACCGGCTCATGAGGGCGGGCTTGGCTTCAACTACAAGTGGAACATGGGCTGGATGAACGATATGCTCAGATATATGAGCATGGATCCCTTCTTCCGAAAGGGAAACCATTCTATCCTGACCTTCTCCATGATGTACGCCTTCAGCGAGAATTACATTCTCCCCTTCAGCCACGACGAGGTCGTCCACGGCAAGGCCAGCATAATCGGCAAGATGTCCGGCCTCGAGGGACAGAAGTTCGACTCCCTGCGGACGCTGATGATGTACAAGATGGCTCACCCCGGCAAGAAGCTGGACTTCATGGGCAGCGAGCTGGCGCAGGTGATAGAGTGGAGGTTCTACGAGGGGTTGGAATGGCACCTGCTGGAGCTGCCGCTCCACGCAAAATATCACGAATTCATCAAGCGGCTCAATCATTTTTATCTCGAACACAAGGCGCTGTATGAGATAGAAAACAGTTGGGACGGCTTCCAGTGGATAAACGCCAACGACGCCGACCGCAGCGTTATCTCATTCATACGCCGTGGCAGGAAGAAGGGGGACGAGCTCATCGTCATCTGCAACTTCACTCCCGTGGCCTATGACAAATACCGCGTGGGCGTGCCCCAGCGTGGGGACTATGCGGAGGTATTCTCCTCCAACGCCGAGGAATTCGGCGGCGACGGCAGGAGCGTGGGCACCGTCCGCTCGTACAAGAAGCCCATCGACGGCATGGAATACTCCATCGACGTCGATCTGCCGCCCATGAGCGCGGTATATCTGAAGCGCAGGAGCATACAGACCCGCAAAAAAGCCGAAAAAACTCCGGAACAATAAAAGAAAGGATGATAATATATGATGTCAACAGATTGTGTGGCGATGATACTTGCCGGTGGTCAGGGAAGCCGTCTTGGCGTTCTCACCACTACGGTAGCCAAGCCCGCCGTTCCCTTCGGCGGCAAGTACCGCATCATTGACTTTGCCTTGAGCAACTGCGTTCACTCGGGCATCGACACCGTGGGTGTGCTCACCCAGTACCAGCCCCTTGAGCTGAACACCTATATAGGCAGCGGCAACCCCTGGGACCTGAACCGCAACAGCGGCGGCGTTTATGTTCTGCCCCCCTACCAGAAGGCGGAGAGCGGCGAATGGTACAAGGGCACGGCCAACGCCATTTACCAGAACATGGAATTTATCGATAAGTTCAACCCCAAGTATGTTCTCATACTCTCCGGCGACCACATTTACAAGATGAACTACAGCAAGATGATAAGCTTCCACGAGGAGAAGGGCGCCGACGCCACAATCGCCGTAATAGAGGTGCCTTGGGAGGAGGCCAGCCGCTTCGGCATAATGACGGCCGACGAAAACGGCAAGATAGTTGAATTTGCCGAAAAACCCGCCGAGCCCAAGAGCAATCTGGCCTCCATGGGCGTATATGTGTTCAGTTGGCCGGTGCTTAAGCGCTATCTGTCCATGGACGAGGGCAATCCCAACAGCAGCAACGACTTCGGCAAGAACATCATTCCCAATATGCTCGGCAACGGCGAGGCGCTGTACGCCTACGGCTTCGAGGGCTACTGGAAGGATGTGGGAACAGTCCAGAGCCTTTGGGAGGCCAACATGGACATAATCGCCAATCCTCCCGCCTTTGAAATTGACGACAAGGATTGGAAGATATTCTCCCGCAATCCCGTAAAGCCGCCGCACTATATGGCAAAGGGCTCCAAGGTCACCGATTCCGCCATCACCGAGGGCTGTGAGATCTACGGCGACATCCGCCACTCCATCCTCTTCGAGGGCGTAACCGTCGGACGGGGAGCCGTGGTGGAGGACTCCATTCTCTTCCCCGGCGTGGTCATAGGCGACAACTGCGTGATAAACAAGGCCATTATCGGCAACGACACCGTCATTTCCAACAGCTGCACCATAGGCGACCAGACCATTGCGGACGACCCTCACAAGAACAAGTACTGCTCCGCCGGCATCAGCCTTATCGGCGGCGGACTGATTATTTCCGAGGGACACAAGTTCGGCCCCGAGGCAATGATCAAGGAATCCATATAAGGGAAAGGAGTCGATCGAAATGAACAACACAATGGGAATTATCCTCGCGGAAAATCAGGAGATACGCCTCAATGAGCTCACCGACGTGCGCTCCGTGGCGGCCCTGCCTTTCGGCGGACGTTACAGACTTATAGACTTTATACTTTCAAACATGGTGAACTCCGGCATAATCAACGTGGGTCTTACCACCATGTTCAACTACTCTTCCCTTATGGATCATGTGGGCAGCGGCACTCCCTGGGACTTGAACAGAAAGACCTACGGACTTTTCTTCCTGCCCCCTTACATCCGCAGGAGCAGCAACAATTCCGGTATTACCGGCGGCAGCGTCGACCTCCTTTACGGAGTGCTCACCCATCTGCGCCGCAGCCCCCAAAAGCACGTACTTATTGCCGGCGGCAATCTGGTGTGCAACATGACCTTTGACGGGGCCATGGAGTTCCACCGCCAGAACGAGGCCGACGTGACCGTTATCTACACCAACCTCTCCGAAAATCCGGAGCAGCTCAAGCGCACCACCGTTTACGAGCTGGACGCCGAAAACAGGGTAATAGGCATAGAGCACAATCCCCGCAATCCCAAGACTCCTTACAGCAGCATGGATATGTACATTCTTGAGCGCACCCTCCTCATCGACATGATAGAGGAAGCCTACGCCAAGGGCAGCCACGATTTCATCAAAGACGTGCTGCTGACCAACCTTTCAAGCCTTAAGATATACGCCTATGAGCACAAGGGCTTTGTGGGTCGGGTGGACAACATCAAGAGCTACTACGAGAACAGTATGCTTATGCTGGACGACGCCATCCGCAAGGAAATATTCTCCGGCCCCAACCCCATATACACCAAGGTAAAGGACCAGGTGCCCACCCGCTACGGCGAGAGCGCCAGCGTGTCCGACTCCCTCATCGCCGACGGCTGCCGCATTGACGGCACGGTGGAAAATTCCATCATCTTCCGCGGCGTCAACGTGGGCAAGGGCTCCGTCGTGCGCAACAGCATCGTGATGCAGAACACCATCATCGACCAGAACTGCGACCTCGAAAGCGTGGTAATCGATAAGGAATGTACCCTCCGTCCCCTTAAGCGCCTCATCGGACAGCCCAACTATCCGATCATACTGCCCAAGCGTACAATGATCTAACAGCTTTCTAACAGCTTATTATATAACAGGAGCTTGTATTATGAAAAAAATTCTTTTCGTCACCAGCGAGTGCGTTCCCTTTGTTAAGACCGGCGGTCTGGGCGACGTTGTGGGCGCCCTGCCGAAGGTGCTTAACAAAAAGGGCTGCGACGCACGGGTGATCCTGCCCAAATACGGCGCTATTCCCCAGCAGTATAAGGATCAGATGCGCTACATCGACCATATCTATATAAAAATGAACTGGCGCAGCCAGTACTGCGGCATCTTCGAGCTGGATCACGACGGAGTGAAGTACTACTTCATCGACAACGAATTCTACTTCGGCAGTCCGACCGTCTACGGCCCCATTCACGAGGACATTGAGCGCTTCGCCTTCTTTGACAAGGCGGTGCTTGCCATGCTCCAGGTCGTTGACTTCTTCCCCGACGTACTGCACTGCAACGACTGGCAGACCGGCATGGTGCCGGTGCTGCTCCGCGCTCACTACAGCTACGACGGGCGCTACAACGCCATGAAGAGCGTCATGACTATCCACAACCTGAAATTCCAGGGCATATACGACAAAAAGACCATCGCCGACGTGTGCGAGCTGAGCGCCGACTACTTCACCCCTGACAAGCTGGAATTCTACCGGGACGCCAGCTTCCTCAAGGGAGGTCTGGTATACGCCGACTATATCACCACCGTCAGTCCCACCTACGCACAGGAGATAAAGAGCGATTACTTCGGCGAAAGGCTCAACGGCCTTTTGAACGCCCGTTCGGGCAGTCTTTGCGGCATAGTGAACGGCATAAGCTACGACGACTGGAACCCCGCCACCGACAAATTCATCTATCACAACTACGACCTTGCCCGTCTGGACGAGAAAAACGACAACAAGCTCGCCCTCCAGAAGGATCTGGGCTTCGAGCAGAACACCGAAAAGCTGCTGATAGGCATGGTGACCCGTCTCACCGGCCAAAAGGGCATGGATCTGGTAGAGTGCGTTATGGACAGTATACTGGCAAATCCCAATATACAGATCGTCGTCCTCGGCACCGGCGAACAGCGCTACGAGAATGTGCTCCGCTTCTTTGAATGGAAGTACAGCGGCCGCGTGTCGGCACAGATCAAGTTCGACAACGCTCTGTCCCACAAGATATACGCCGGCTGCGACGCCTTTTTGATGCCCTCGCTGTTCGAGCCCTGCGGTCTGAGCCAGATGATCTCCATGCGCTACGGCACATTGCCCATCGTTCGGGAAACCGGCGGCCTGAAAGACACCGTGGAGCCATACAACCAGTATGAGAACACCGGCACCGGCTACAGCTTCGCAAACTACAACGCCCACGAAATGCTCAACCGCATTGAAAACGCCTATCTCACCTTCGCCCTCAACCACGGCGCCTGGAGGGATATGCAGAAGCGGGCCATGGAGAAGGATTTTTCATGGAACGCCAGCGCCGACAGATATATCGAGCTGTATAACCGTCTTTAAAACCGCATAAAAAACCGCGCCCATCTTGCCGGCACCTTTCCGCCGTGCAATATGGGCGCGATAATTTATACTAATCCCTGATAAAAACATCACATAGATTTTCGAGGATGATTTGTGCAGGACGAGGCGGACGACACAGACGGGCTGTCGCCCGTCAAGGAGGACAACAATGTCCTGCGCAAATCACACCGAAAAGATTTGGTGCTTTTTATCAGGGATTAGTATTATGTCTCAACAAGTTCCGCCCTGCCGGAATGGCAGGTGAAATACAATATCTGGTATTCCCGGGACAGCTTTTTCAAAAAGTCAAGACCTCCTTCGGTGCGCACCTCGTCAAGATTTGTAAAGGGGTCGTCAAATATGACAAAAGGCTTTTCTCCCTGATAGATCGCTTCGACCATAGCCATTCTCAGGCAGATACCCGCCAGATCCCGCCGTCCCTGACTTAAAAAGCGCAGCTCTCTCCGTTCGCCGGCCTCGTGAATACCGAGGCTGATACCGGCGTCGATGTCGTATGCTTCCGGATCCTGACCGTTCATCATTGAGTAGTACTTCCTGAACCCCTTGAGCAGCGGCTCCATATAGCGGGAGGTCAGATTTTCACGGGCTTTGCCCAGCATGGAGCGGGTCTCGCCCAAAAGCTCGTAACGCTTCTTTTCCCTTGCGAGGAGGGCCTTTTTTTCATTCAGTTCCTCCTCCTCCCCGTCTATCTCGTCTCTTTTTTGCCGCAGACCGTCCTGCTTACGCTTAAGGTTCTCCACAGCAGAGTCCGCGTTCTTCAATTCTTCCGACACTTCCCTTATTTCGGCAATCAGTCCTTCCATATCGACGCGCCCGTTTGGATCGGCGGCTAAAATTTCGGCGAAATCCTCGCGGCCCTCCAAGGCATCTTTTTTTTGGGCGGCACGCTCCAGCTCCCGTCGGCTGTTGTCAAGCCCGCTCAAATTTTGTCTCAAGACGCGCAGACCTTCGTCGGCGCTGCCGCAGCCGTCAATACCGTGCTTCACAAGAAAGCCGTTAAGTTCCGATTCGGTCTCGGAAAGCTCACCCATGGGGAATTCTTCCTCAAATCTGCGGCGCTTTTCTTTCAGCGTATACAGCCTTTCGGCCTCGCTTTTCAGTTTGTAAAGCGCACCGGTAAGCTCCTCTCCCTCGGAGCCGAGTCCGGCCTTTTTTATGAAATCGCCCAGCTCCCTGTCTATCTCCTCCAGCTCCGACTTATCCGCTTTATATTGGGACTCCGCGTCCCGGTCCTTCGGGACAAGGAGGCACGCCGCCGCGATAACCGCCCCTATTGCGGCGCATATCGCCCCGGCCGCGGCGCCAAGTATCAAAAAGGCCGCGACGGACAGTATGGCGGTAATTCCCGCTATAACCGCCGGGAGCGCCAGCCTGTGAGCGCCGGTTCGGTTCATTTGCGGCTCGGCGGCCTTTATCCGCGAAACAAGCTGCGAACGCCGGCCGCACAGGGAGATTTTTTGATCTATTTCCTCGAGCTCCGGAAGCCGCCGCTTTTCCAACTCATTCAGCTCGGCGGTCTCGTCGGGGGTCGGCTTCATTTCCGCAGCCCGCAGTTTCAGTTCGTTTATACGGCTGAAATTATTTTCCGCCCTTTTCAGCTCCGGCTCTTCCGGGGGTTCGGCGCGGAAAAGCCCTCTCGCCTTATCAAAGTCCGCTTTCCGGCCTGAGTATTCGGCGCAGGCCTCGTCATAGCTTTTTCTTATGTCAATAAGGGCGTTCACCTTTCCCGCCCTGTCCTGAAACTCCCGAAGGGATTTTTGCCGCCGTTCCAGTTGATCGCGGGTCTCCTCCGCCTCCAAAAGCTTGGCCTTTCCGGTCTCAAGCTCGTCGTCCAGCGCCGCCCCTTCCCTGACGGTTCTTTCCAGATCGCCGATCTCGTCCTTCAGCCTGTAAAGCGAGCCGGTCTTTCGGGTGGGAGACATTTTATTGAGAAGGTCGGCCAGAGCGCCGTCGGCCCTTTCAAAGCTGTCCATGTCGCCGGACATATCGGTCATATTTCCAAGGCGGGAATTTATCCTGTCGGTGGAGTACGCCTCGCAGTCGGACTGGGAAATGAAAACCGTCCTCTTAAACGAAGCGCTGTCCAGTCCGAAAAGAACCTCGCCGGGCACGGAAGAAAAGCCGCCGTACTCCAGATTTGTCTTTTCATCGCGCAGCGAAAAGCCGTCCTTCTTGGCCGTCGCGCCGAAGGTTCGCTCCAAAACATAAGTTTCGCCGCCGGTCTCAAATTTCAGGCTGCCGCCATAGACGCCCCCCTGCCATGGACAGTAGCGTCTGCGCTCGTTTTTAAAATCGTCTCTGGCGCCCTCCTCAAAGCCATAGAGCATCACCCGCACAAAAGCCGCCAATGTGCTTTTGCCGCTGCCGTTGGGCAGACAAATGAGGTTGAGTCCGGGTTCGAATTCAAAGTCCTTGCCGCTCAGTATGCCAAAATTCTCAATATGACAGCTTATGAGCCTCATCATACCACCTCCGCGCCCGCAAGGGCCTTGAAGCCGTAACGTATTATCGCGGCCTTATCCCCGTCGGAAAGGTCGGCCCGGGCCTTTACGGTTCTCACGAACTCGCCCTTAAGCGAAAGGTCGTTTTCATAACCGGCATAATCCACGGCGGGCCGGGAGCGGTCGTCCGCCCTGACAAAATAAAAGCCGTCCTCAAAGTCCTTTTCCAACTGGGTCATGTCGAGCTCATCTTCAAGTCCCGTCTCGCCGGTGAGAATTATACGGAGCAGACTGTCGGGGTTCAGCCCACACGCGGCGGAGCGTACCGCGGCCGTGACGGCGGCCTGACCGGCCAGGCCGGTAATGTCTACCTCAAGCTCTTTAAGTTCACGCCGGGCAAAGGGTACAAATTCGCTGTTTACTGTTCCGGCGGTCTCGTCGATGTCAAGCAGGACAAAGCCCTTTTCACCGGCTTCGTCAAAGCCCCGTCCCTCAAGGCAGCCGGGACAACACCAACGGCCCCGTCCGTCCAGTCTTTCCTCCCTGCGGGAATGGACGTGCCCAAGAGCCAGATAGTCAATATTACGACCCCTGAGTTCCCTTATATCTATATCCTCGGGATTTTTGGGGGCGCTTTCCACGGTCTGTCCGTGAAGCACCACAATGTTTATCCTGTCGGGATCGAGACTTAGCGTCCGGCAAAGCCGGCTGTGGCCGCCGGTCATTTCCGCTCCGGTTATCACCGTTCGGCCCAGCTCATATTCCGTCCAGTTGTTTCCAAAGAGCCGCAGATTGGGCGGAGCGGGCGACAGTCCGGCCAAAAAGCTGTCCGCGTCGTGGTTGCCGCGCAGATAGTAAAACTCAATGTCCGGGTGGTCGGCCACGGCGGACGTCACCACGTCCCTTGACGCCTGTGAAACGGATTTGGTATCAAAAAGGTCTCCGGCAATGATTATTCCCTTAACGTCGTTTTCCGCCGCGTAGCTCACCGTGCGTGTGAAAGTATTCCGAAGCTCCGCGTTCCTTTCCTTAACCTTTTTCGGCGGCAGAAATTTCATTCTGGAATCCATGTGCAGATCGGCGCAGTGTATCAATTTCACGTCTCGAACCCCCCTGTCAAAAAGGGCCGCCGCATCGGCGGAAGCCCCGTTGTTATTTAAATTATATCACAGGCACGGTGATAATGCAACAAAATTTTTCCAAAATGAAGGACTTTTTTTATAAATGTAGTATATCCTAAATATAAAGGTATATTTTGCACACTACATTTTGCGGTCTGACAAAGAGAGGCGGACATATGACCGATTACAGTAAACAGGGCGGGCGCAGCCTCAGGCTGGCGGCGATATTCGGCGCGTTGGCTGTTTTGGCATTGGCGGTTACCCGCTGCGGCGGCAGGGGCGAATACATAGGGACCTTCGATTTGAGCCACTACTGCCTTGAGGTGTGGAACGGCGACCATATGTGCGGCAATTCCGCCTACGGCTGCGGAGGCGACCGCCTTGTCCCCGGCAAATCCCTTGCCGTACCCGCCGGAGTGCTTGAGAAATATCCCGTGGGCACCAAGGTCGTGCTGGTCTATCCCAACGGCAGGGAGGAACGTCTCATTATACACGACACCGGACGGGCGCTGGAGGAGCTCGGTCGGCTGGATATGCCGGTCTATTCCCACAGCGAGGCTTTGGAGCTTGGGGTCATCGAGGGCGTAAAGCTGTACACTGAGAAATAAAGGAATGGGTCACACCTTTCTGCACCGCAGGACGGCCACCGCCACCGCTATGAGGGCCACTCCCACGTCGGCGAACACCGCCAGCCACATATTCGCTATGCCCAGCGCCCCGAGTATCAGCACGAGGGCCTTAAAGCCAAGGGCAAAGACGATGTTGAAAACGGCGGTTCTGTTCACCTTTCCGGCGATGCGCACCGCCAGCGGCACCTTTGATGGCGAGTCGTCCATTATAACCACGTCGGCGGCCTCCATCGCCGCCTCGCGGCCCATGCCGCCCATGGCTATGCCTATATCCGCTCCGCTCAGAGCCGGGGCGTCGTTGATGCCGTCGCCCACAAAGGCCACCGTGCCGTCAAGACCGTTGATTATATTGAGCTTTTCCTCGGGCAGCACCTGTGAATAAACCTTCTCGACCCCGAGCCTCGCCGCTGTCTCATCTGCTGCGGCGGCGTTGTCGCCGGTTATCATGACCGGAGTAATCTTCATGCGTTTAAGCTCACTGACCGCAGACGCGGCGTCCTCCCTCGGGGTGTCGGCCAGATAGACCGAGCCGATGTACTCCCCGTCCCGCAGCACGTGGACGGCGGTGTAGGGGCTGTCGTTCTCGACGCCGGTGAGAGCGGTATTGCCGGCCAC
>CANRJP010000071.1 GCA_947630975.1 uncultured Clostridia bacterium | reverse complement strand
GGTTCAGCTTCAACGTTCGGGGCGGACGGTGCGAGGCCTGCGGCGGCGACGGCATAATCAAGATAGAGATGCACTTTCTCCCCGACGTGTACGTGCCCTGCGAGGTGTGCAAGGGCAAGCGCTACAACCGGGAGACCCTTGAGGTGAAGTTCAAGGGCAAGAACATTTACGAGGTGCTGGACATGACCGTGGAGGAGGCGCTGGACTTCTTCGACAGCATACCCAAAATACGCCGCAAAATACAAACCCTCTACGACGTGGGACTGGGCTATATCAAGCTGGGCCAGTCCTCCACCACCCTTTCCGGCGGCGAGGCCCAGCGGGTCAAGCTGGCCACCGAGCTAAGCCGCCGCTCCACGGGCCGGACGGTCTACATTCTGGACGAGCCCACCACCGGCCTCCACGTTTCCGACGTACACAAGCTCATCGAGGTGCTCCAGTGCCTTGTGGACACGGGCAACACCGTTATCGTAATCGAGCACAATCTGGACGTGATAAAGACCGCCGACTACATTATCGATCTGGGCCCCGAGGGGGGCGACCGGGGCGGCCAGGTAGTCGCGGCCGGAACTCCCGAGGAGGTGGCCGCCTGCGAGGCTTCGTACACCGGCCAATTTTTAAAGAAAATTTTGAAATAAAGGGCCGCGAAAAGGCGATTCGCCGCAAGGCCGTTCGTTTCTCAAAATTTTTCCTTTACATTTCGCGGGAAATGTGTTAAAATGTATATATGATAAAAAAACAAAGGGGAGGAAAAACTATGTTTGAAAGAGAAAAGGAATTTGTGGCCCCCAAGGCCAAGTCCGGGGCGGAGCTGGGCATTGTCATAGGCATCACGGCTGTAATAGTGGCGCTTGTGGCCGTGCTGGTGACAAAGGTGCCGTGGATAGCCGGCATCTGCGCCTTTCTGGTGGTGGTGCCCATATACCTGAATTTCACCTTTAAAAAGGAATATTCCTACGCCTTCGTGGGCGACAGGCTCACCGTCCGTCTGGTGAACTTCAAGGGAAAAAAGACCGACATCGGTCAGCCGGTGTTCATGGAGGATCTTGTGGTCTGCGCCAAGGACAGCGACGAGCGCTATAACAAGGCCCTGAAGGATACATACTCCAATCTCATCGACGCGCGCACCTCTCCCAACTCCAAGACGGCCGTTTTCGCCGTTTTCGACCGGGCGGGACAGAAGTCCCTCGTCCGCTTTGAGCCTGTGGACATGATGATTGCCGAAATGAAGGGATTTGCGGGGGATAAAATTTTCGTCTGAGGAGGAAAGGGCAATTTGATTAAGAGGGCGTTCTCGGTCTTATTTATGATGGCGCTTCTCTGCCTGCCGGTCCGCGCCCGGGAAGTGACGCTTTACAGCGCCGCCGGCCGTGAAAAGACCGTCTGCAGCGACGAGGCCGGCGTTTGGCGCCAAAAGGGCTGGCACGACAGAGATGAGGTCTACACCCTCATTTATTCCTACGACGGGCAGGAGCGCGAGGTGCTGAACATCGAGCTGAAAACATGGGAAGACAGGGGCTGGCGGGAGGATCCCGACCAACTGCGCACCGTACTTTACAGTTGGGACGGCGCCGATGAGAAGGTCTGGAACGCTTTTGTTGACGAAAAAATAGAAAACGGCTGGGTTCGCACTCCGGAGGAGGCGCAGACCCTGCTGTACGACGCTTCCGGCAATCGGGAAACCGTTTGGAACGCCGAGGTCGAGGACCGTCTTGCCAACGGCTGGTACAGGACGGAGGAGGAGGCCATGGTGCGGCTGTATGACGCCGACGGCGCGTCAAAGACCGTTTGGCGGGCCGAGTCCGAGGCCCTGCTGTCTCAGGGCTGGAGCCTGACCCCTCCCGCTCCGAAAAGGGAGCGGCCCGAGGCTTCGACTCCGGCGGACGGCGGCCCAATGGTGGCCCTCACCTTCGACGACGGGCCGGGGCCGTATACCGGCAGGATCCTTGACTGCCTTGAAAAATATGGGGCAAAGGCCACCTTCTTCGTGGTGGGCAACCGCCTCGGCACCTATTCGGCCCAGCTTAAGCGTGAGGCCGAGCTTGGCATGGAGATAGGCTGCCACAGTTGGGCACATTCCAGCTTCACCTCCTTGGGAGCTTCGGGAACCGCCGCCGATATAAAGCGCACCAACGACCGGGTCGAGGAATTGGCCGGGGTGCGTCCCGTCATTGTCCGGCCGCCCTACGGCAGTCACAACGCTTCGGTGCGGGAGGCCGCCGGCGCCCCCTTTATCCTGTGGAACATCGACACTCTGGACTGGAAAACCAAAAACGCCGACAGCACCTATAACGCCGTGCTCGACAAGGTGAAGGACGGCGACATCGTCCTCATGCACGACATCCATTCGCCCACCGCCGACGCCGTGGAGCGCATCGTGCCCGCCCTTACGGAGCGGGGCTTCCGGCTCGTAACGGTGTCGGAGCTGGCCGCCGCCCGCGGCGGCATGAGCGCCGGCAAGGCGTACAGCTCGTTTAGATAATTTGGGACAAAAAATTTAAAATTTTTTGAAAAAGCTATTGACAAGCCCCTGAAAATCTGGTATAATAACTCATGTCGTCAGACAAAGTGGGAGTTTAGCTCAGCTGGGAGAGCATCTGCCTTACAAGCAGAGGGTCATAGGTTCGAGCCCTATAACTCCCACCAATTTATGTCAGCCGGCTTTGAGGGTCGGCTGATTTGTGGCCCGGTAGTACAGTTGGTTAGTACGCCAGCCTGTCACGCTGGAGGTCGAGGGTTCGAACCCCTTCCGGGTCGCCATTTGCCTTTGTAGCTCAGTCGGTAGAGCAAAGGACTGAAAATCCTTGTGTCACTGGTTCGATTCCAGTCGAAGGCACCATTTGCGGGAGTGACTCAGTGGTAGAGTGTCACCTTGCCAAGGTGAAAGTCGCGAGTTCGAATCTCGTCTTCCGCTCCACAGCGTCGGAACAAAGTTTGTCTTTGTT
Organism: uncultured Clostridia bacterium; assembly: GCA_947630975.1. Classification (GTDB taxonomy): domain Bacteria; phylum Bacillota; class Clostridia; order UMGS1883; family UMGS1883; genus JAFLUQ01. The sequence goes on along the minus strand of CANRJP010000071.1, from coordinate 11,976 downwards.
CCGACTTTTTTTATTTTTTTTCAAAAAACCTATTGACAAAACTGATATAACTGTATATAATAAGTATATACAGTTGAGAGGGTGAGGATATGAACATATTCATCGACAACAAAAGCGGTGCCCCCATCTACGACCAGATATACTCCCAGATAAAGAACCAGATAATCAGCGGCGCTCTGGCGGAAAACGAGGCCCTGCCCTCCATCAGGGGGCTGGCCCGTGACCTGCGCATCAGCTTTATCACCACCAAGCGGGCCTATGACGAGCTGGAAAAGGAGGGCTTTATCTACACTCTCCCCGCCAAGGGCTGTTATGTGGCTCCGAAAAACGTGGAGCTGCTTCGGGAGGAAAAGCTGCGTGAGATAGAGGGCCACATCGAAGAGATAGCCAAGCTGGCCGTTGCCTGCAATCTGACAAGGGACGACATAATTTCAATGATAAGCTTCGGAATGGAGGAATGAAAAATGAACGCGCTTGAGATAAAAGACCTCACCAAAAGCTTCGGTGAGTTTAAGCTCGACGGCCTGAGCCTGACCCTGCCGGGAGGCTGCGTCATGGGCCTTATCGGCGAAAACGGCGCCGGAAAGACCACCGTCATAAAGCTGATTTTGGAAATTTTACATCGGGACGGCGGCAGCGTCAGGGTTCTCGGCAGCGACGGCGTAAGCGACGTCAAGGAGGACGTGGGCGTGGTTCTCGACGAGGTGGGCATTCCCGACGGCCTCAACGTCCGCCAGGTGGGCAAAATTATGGCCCTGACCTTCAAAAACTGGGACGCGGCCGGTTATGACCGCATGGTAAAAAGGTTTGAGCTGCCGGAGAAAAAGCCCTTCAAGGATTTTTCCAAGGGCATGAGGATGAAGCTGGGCTTCGCCGTGGCCCTGTCCCACGGGGCGCGGCTGCTGCTCCTCGACGAGGCCACCGGCGGCCTTGACCCCGTGGCCCGTGATGAGGTGCTGGAGCTGCTGCGGGACTTCGTCTGCGACGACCGCCACTCCGTGCTGATCTCCTCCCACATCGTCAGCGACCTCGAAAAGGTCTGCGACTACATCGCCTTTCTCCACAGGGGGCGGCTGACGCTCTGCGAGGAAAAGGACCGCCTGCTGGAGGAATACTGCGTCGTCCACGCTCCGGCCGGGGAGCTGAAAAAAATAGGCGGACTGATACACAAAAAAATAACTCCCTACGGGGCCGAGGCTCTGGCCCGCCGGGAGTCGGTGCCCTCGGGCGTGAATGTCAGTCCGGTGAGCATCGAGGAGCTGTTTGTTTTGATGGCAAAGGGGGAAAATTAGATGAAAGCTCTGCTTTTAAAGGACTGGTACATGGCGCTCAGATACTGCAAGGCGTATCTGCTGATAATCGCCGTGTTTGTGGGGATTTCCGCCTCCGCCGGTATAACGTTTTTCTACGGCTTTTACGCCTGCCTGATGGCGGGCATGGTTCCGGTCACTCTTATGAGCCTTGACGAGCGCGGCAAGTGGACGGTCTACAGCCTGACCCTGCCCTATACAAGGGCCCGGCTGGTGTCGGCCAAATACGTTTTTGGCGGGCTCGGTCAACTGGCGGTGCTGCTCCTGCTGGGTATTACTCAGGGCGTGAAAATGTACCTTGACGGAAGCTTTACTCCCGTCGGACTGTTGAGCTTTATGTCGGTGCTGCTGTTCGTGTCCTGCTTAGTCAGCTCTGTCAACCTGCCGTTTGTGTTCAGGTACGGGGTGGAAAAGGGCCGCATCTGGTACTATGTAATTCTCGTACTGTCCTTCGGCGTGTCCGGAGCGCTGGGCGGCATATTTACCGTAGTCGGCGTGGGAGCGGGATTCGGCGCCTTCGGTGTGCTTACGCCGGTGTTCGCCGTTGCGGGACCGGGGGTGTACGCCCTGTCCTGGCTGCTGTCGGTGAAGCTGTATGAGAAAAGGGAAATGTAGTTTAATGAGGAATGAGGAGTGAGGAATTAGGAATACTGACGGGGCATTTACGGCGTTTGCGTGTGTGTGCCGTAAATGTGAAAAAACATCGGTAGGTCGTGCCGCCGGATTTACGTAAAAATGACAAATAAACCGGTAGGGCGCGACGAGGAGACATGTCTCCCGGCGCACCCTACGGGTGTTTTGACATATTTACCGCAAGATGGTATGGGAAAATTTGATTTAAAAATTCGTTCATTGTTGCCACTGCAAACGTTTGATGGCGGACGCCCGATGGGCGCCCCTACGGTGTATCAAGGTAAACTGCCTGAAATCTATTCCTCATTCCTAACTCCTAATTCCTAATTAAAGAGCGGCTATTTCCACGGCGTGGGCTATACAGGGTATGCTCGCCCCCTGCAGGACCGTGGTGGGCGACAGCAAAGCGCCCGTGGCGCAGAACAGCACCCGCTTCCATTGGCCGCTCTCCAGCATGGGCAGGATATGGGCGCAGAGGACGCTGGCCGCGCAGCCGCAGCCGCTGCCGCCGGCGTGTACGTCCTGAGTTTCACGGTCGAATATCATCTCTCCGCAGTCGTGATGGACGGCGGAGATGTCTATCTCGTCGCGTTTCAGCAGCTCCTGTGCCAGATCCATGCCTATTACGCCCAAATCGCCGGAAAAAATGGCGTCGTAGTCCCCCGGCCGGGCACCCACGCCCCGCAGATGGTTGGCTATGGTGTCGGCAAAGGCCGGGGCCATGGCTCCGCCCATGTGGTTGGCGTCCTTGATGCCCATGTCCACGATGGCGCCCACCGTGGCGGCGGTTATCTTCGCCTTGCCGCCGGTTTTGCCGAGCAGCACCGCTCCCGCGCCGGTCACTGTCCACTGAGCCGAGGGCGGCCGCTGGCTGCCGTACTCGAGAGGCGTGCGGAACTGCTTCTCCGCGCTGCAAAAGTGGCTGCCCGCGCTGGCCAGCACCCTTTCGCCGTAGCCCCCGTCTATGAGGGCGGCGGCGGTTATCAGGCTCTCGGCCATGGTGGAGCAGGCCCCGTAGACCCCGAGGAAGGGGGAGCCAAGCTTTTTAACGGCGGAGGACGTGGCGGTACACTGATTGAGTAAGTCGCCGCCCACGGCAAGGTCAAGGTCGGAGCCGTTGATAGCGGCGTGGCCCAGACAGATGCTGATGGCCGCGGACTGGAATTGGCTTTCCGCCTTTTCCCAGTTTTCCTGACCGAAATACTCGTCGTCCTGAATGTGGTCGAAGAGCTTGCCCAGCGGCCCCTGACCCTCCTTTTTGCCCACGGCACAGCCGTGTGACAGCACCTCCGGCGGGTGGGTGAATTTTACGGTTCCCCGTCTCATTTTCTCCATAATGTCACCTCAAAAACAGATAGTAAATTATTCCGGCTATGACGGACGCCGCCGTGCCGTAGACTATCACCGGCCCGGCCACGATGAACATTTTTGCCCCGACGCCGGTGACGAAGCCCTCGGTCTTGTACTCCATGGCCGGGGAAATTACCGAGTTGCTGAAGCCGGTGATGGGCACCAGAGTCCCCGCCCCGGCGAATTTCGCTATCTTTTCAAATACGCCCAGAGCCGTCAGCAGCGCCGCCAGAAAGATCAGGCTTATGCTGACCCACGAGCCCGCCGCCGTCCTGTCCGCCCCCAAATAGAGATAAAGCTGACGCAGCCCTTCTCCGAGAACGCATATAAGTCCGCCCGCCAGAAAGGCCTTAAGACAGTCCGTCCAAAGGGGCGAATTTTTTGTGTGCCGGTCCACCAGCTTTGAATATTCCTGATTTGTCATATTGCCTCCTAAATCAACGCCGTCTGCATATCCGCCACGAAGCCCTGATCCAGCAGGGCCAGACGCAGGATATACAGCCCAAGTATGGCCGCTAAGATACCGATCTTTTTAAACATGGTTATCACTCCTTGCCCTATTGTGCCCTGACTTCATAAATTTATGAAATAAAATATTGAAAAAAATTTCCATGTGTGATATACTGGGTATGAGACAAACAGAAGGGAACGATAATTATGCGCGTAATAAAAGCCGATGAAATAATTTCCGCCGTGGCGAAGCTCTGTGTCGACGCCAACCGCAATCTCGGCTCCGACGTTTATCACACTCTCCGACGGGCGGCGGAGACGGAGGAGTCGCCCATTGGCCGTTCTGTGCTGGAAAAAATCGTGGAAAACGCCGACATCGCCCGGGAAAAGCAGATGCCCATATGTCAGGACACGGGCATGGCGGTGTTCTTCGTGGATATGGGCAATGAGGTGCTCATAGAGGGTATGACCCTTGAGGAGGCCGTAAACGAGGGCGTCCGCCGGGGCTACACCGAGGGTTATCTGCGCAAGAGCGTGGTGTCCGACCCTCTTCGGCGGGTGAACACCGGAGACAACACCCCCGCCGTCGTCCACCTGACACAGGTTCACGGCGACAAACTCACAATAACGATCGCGCCCAAGGGCTTCGGCAGCGAGAACATGAGCGGAATAAAAATGCTCAAGCCCTCCGACGGAGAGGACGGGGTAAAGGATTTTGTGGTGGAAACAGCCGATAAGGGCGGCAGCAATCCCTGCCCGCCCATAGTGGTGGGCGTCGGCATCGGCGGAACCATGGAAAAGGCCGCCATTTTGGCGAAAAAGGCTCTGACCCTGCCGCTGGACTCTCACAATCCCGACCCCTATTACGCCGCCATGGAGGACGAGCTTCTGGAGCGGATAAACCGCCTCGGCATCGGCCCGCAGGGGCTGGGAGGACGGATAACGGCCCTCAAGGTGAATATCCTCACCTTTCCCACCCACATCGCCGGTCTGCCCGTGGCGGTGAATATAAGCTGCCACGTGACGAGGCATAAAACCGCCGTGTTGTAATTTTGTACAAAAAACACTTGACGTACCGCCGTTTTTGTTGTATAATATTTATAGGAGGGGTGTTTGTCACCTTTTAAGGCAATACCGCACAGAGATTGTGCCCGTATTGCGCCGCAGATTTTTTGACGGAATTACGAAAACGACCAGAGGATACCTGTCGTATTTCAAGGAGTTTTCGTAAAAAACGTCGGAAAAGATGCAAGCAAGACGGGTGCAAAGCTCACAAGCGGTCTTTGTGCGGTATTGCCTTAATACACCATTCGACAAGGAGGAACAGAAATGAAGGTCAACATTTACACCAGAAAGCTTACCATTCAGGACGCCAAAAAGGATATGATTACAAAAAAGGTCTCCAAGCTGGGCAAGTTTTTCGACGACTCGGCCGAGGCCAACGTCGTCGTGAGCGAACAGCGGGATCACATGATAGTTGAGATAACCATAACCTCCGGAGACATGATATACCGGGCCGAGAACCGTGACACAGAGCTTTACAACGCCGTGGACGAAAATATCGAGGCTATCGAGCGCCAGATAAGGAAGAACAAGACCCGTCTGGCCCGCCGTCTCCGTCAGGGACTGGACGTGGCCGCGCCGGACACCTTTTTTGTGGACGCCAGTGAGAACGACGACAGCGAGATCCGCATCGTCCGCACCAAGACCCACCACATTAAGCCCATGAATCCAGAGGAGGCCGTGCTCCAGATGAATTTGGTGAACCACAGCTTCTATGTTTTCCTTAATTCCGAGACCGACAAGACCGCCATTGTGTACAGGCGCAAGCAGGGCGACTACGGTCTGATAGACATCGAATAATTTCTCGTGGGAAAAACCCGGACGGTTTTTCCCACGGCCCCCTTTTCCGCATCGGGCGCTTTCGCTTACGGAAATTTGTCTACGGACAAATTTCCTACCCCGATTAAGGTATCAAATCCCGGGTACACGCCCCGGGATTTGATGTTTTTTATCGAAAGGGAGTCCCCTTTCGAGCTTTCCCCATGCTAATACTAATCCCAAATTAAAAACATAAATATGCGAGTTTTGGCTTTGTCATTGTTACTAAGGTATGTAACTGGCACACGATTAAGGCTTCCCCATCGTCGTCGCAAGCTCGGTATCGCTTGTTTCGATTTAAAAAATCGGAACGTGGCTCACCTCGCTGCTTCTCCTCTCCCCACAAACAACTTCGTTGTTTGTGGGGCCCCGTAAGCTGTCGGCGAAGCCGACTGATGAGGTGTAGGACGCGAAGCGTCCGTTGCAAAACACACTCGGTAAAACTAACGCCGCCTGCGCAGGCTGATTTTCGTCCGTTCTGCACGATTTTTTTGACAGCCCCCGTGCCAACCGTAAATTTGATTTTGATATGGAAAATAATTTGGCCGACCAAGAGGTGTATAATGTGCTTCACATCACAAAAGCCATAATCGTTGAGGGCGCCTACGACCGCCGGAGAGTGGAGGAGGTCTGTGACGCCTATTGCTTCGCCACCGGCGGCTTTGACGTTTTTGCCGACGGTGAAAAGCGGGATTTTATCCGCCGTTTGGCGAAGGAGCGGGGCCTCATAGTCCTCACCGACTCGGACAGGGCGGGCTTCGCCATAAGGGCTCATATTAAAAATATCGTAAAGGAGGGCGAGGTGCTTCACGCCTATATCCCCGAGATCTACGGCAAGGAGCGGCGCAAGCCCCGCCCCTCCGCCGAGGGTAAGCTGGGTGTGGAGGGTGTTGACCGCCAAACTCTCGAGGAGGTGCTGCGTCCCTTTGCCGCCGATTTTTCGGCTCCGCCTCCCGACCCGGTGACAAAGGCGGAGCTGTACGAGCTGGGCCTGACCGGCGCGGCGGACAGCGCCGCCCGCAGGAGGAAGCTGTGCGAAAGGCTGGGCATACCCTCCCGTATTTCCGCCAATTCCCTGCTGGAGGCGGTCAACGCAATTATGACCAAAAAACAGTTTTTGGATATTGTAAATTCCATAAAATAATGACTTTACAACCGGAGAAAAATCTGATATAATGTAGTGGTAAAATAATACCCGGAAAGAAAGGAAAATGAAAATGAAAAAAATCACGGCTCTTATCCTGACCCTGATTTTGGCGCTGACTATGGTGTTCGGCTTTGCCGGCGGGGCGCAGGCCGCCTATATAGAATTGGCGGAGATATACACCTCTTACGGTCTTGGACAGACAATATTTGTGCAGGGCAGCACCGATTTGGCTCTGCTCATGCTCTACATAATAACCCCCGACGGCTCGGCTCTGCCCATGACCGTCAGCCGGGCCGAGCTTCTGGAGGGCATGGAGTTCCGGGTGGGAGAGGACTGGGACTTGGGCGAATATATTATCCGCATAGGCTACGGCTCCGAAATCGTGAATGAATACCACTTTGAAGTTGTGCAGGAGCCTGTGGATCACACGCCCGAAAGACCCGACGGCAACGGCGGCGGACGGGGGACAAACAATATCGTCACCAACGTGACTCTTTCCCCCGCGAGACTTGAGATCGAAGTCGGCAAGTCGGCGCAGGTCACCGTGACCGCCGCGTCCGATGTGCGCTGGGAGACCGACAACGGCGATATAATTTCTATCAGCGGCACCAACGAGGCCACCGTAACCGGAATAAAGACCGGAACAGCCGTGGCCTGGGCTTACAGCGGCAACAACTACGCCACCCTCAGCGTCAAGGTCGTTCCTCCCAAAAAAGAGGAAAATCCCGCCGATGAGGAATCCGATCAGCCGGAGAAAAAAGACGATGAGAAAAAGGAGGAGGACAAGCCCGCTCCCGACGCGTTTACCGACCTGAACGGCGTGGACTGGGCCAAGGAGAGCATCAACGCTCTTGCCGAGGCGGGCGTGGTAAACGGCACCGGCGACGGCACCTTCGCCCCCTCCAACAACGTTACCCGGGCGGAGTTCGTAAAGATGATAGTTACCGCCTTCGGCTTCGAGCATACGGGCACGCCCGCCGGCTTTGACGATGTGGCCGGAGACGAGTGGTACGCCGACACGGTTTACATAGCCGCCGAAAACGGCATCGTAAACGGTTATGACGGCAAATTCTCCCCCTTAGACAACATAAGCTGTCAGGACGCGGCCCTCATTCTCCAACGGGTGGCGGACATGAAGTCCATCGCCCTCACGGAGCCGCCCGTTGAGGAGACCGCCGCGGCGGAGTACGCCCGCGAGGCTGTGGCCCTGCTGAAGGGCAACGGCGTCATAGACGGCGCCATGAGCTTTTCCGCCGCCGCCAACGCCACCCGCGCCCAGAGCGCCTACATGATATACAATATCTATAAAATGAGGTAAGGCCGATGGGGGACTGTTCGCACGGGGGACACAGGGATCGGCTCAGGCGAAGGTTCGAGGCCGAGGGACTTATGAACTTTGAGCCCCATGAGGTTCTCGAGCTGCTGCTGTACTATTCAATCCCCCAAAAGGATACCAACCCTCTGGCCCATCGGCTGATAGACGCCTTCGGTTCGCTGGACAGGGTGCTGGACGCGGATATTGCCGCCCTCACCGGTGTGGACGGAGTGGGCTATAACACGGCCGTTCTTCTGCGCCTCAATCGGGAGCTTTTTCAGTACTATGCCCGCAGCCGCTACGACAGCAAAAAACGTATCGACAACTGTGAGCATATGGGCGAGTATATGTGCTCCCGCATAGGTATGCTGGACAGAGAAGTTTTTGCCGCGGCGGCTTTTGACGCCAAACAGCGGGAGATAGGCTTCGATATACTGACCGAGGGCACCGTTTCACAGACCGAGGTGCAGCTCAGGCGCATAGCCGAGTTTGCCATACTTAAAAAGGCCGAGATGCTGGTGATAGCCCACAACCATGTGAGGGGCGACCCCACGCCCTCTCAGGCCGACCGGGACGCCACCCGGGAAATATGCCGGAGCCTGTCGAAGCTGGGGATAATCGTGGTCGACCACATTATCACCGCCGGCGAAAACTATTTCAGCTTCGCGATGAATGACATAATGCCTATATAACATTAAAGTAAGGATGATACGAATGAGTAAACGCATTTTCGTCGAAAAAAGACCCGGCTTCGATGTGGAAGCCCGGGGTCTGCTCCATGACCTTCGCCACACTCTGATGATCGAGGGGCTGGAGGGACTGAGGATAGTCAACCGCTATGATATAGAGGGCGTTACCGACGGGGAATACGCCGCCGCCCGGACGCTGGTGTTCTCCGAGCCGCCGGTGGATTACGCCTTTGACGAGGAAATAAGCGTCGCCCCCGATGAGAGCGTCATAGCCTACGAGCTGCTCCCCGGCCAGTACGACCAGCGGGCCGACAGCGCCGCCGTCTGCGTCCAGATAATTACTCAGGGCGAAAAGCCCATCGTGCGGGCGGCCAAGCTCATAATTTTCAAGGGTCGGGTCTCTCTCGAGGATGCGGAACGCATAAGGAAGTACGTCATTAACCCCGTGGAGGCTCATGAGACCGGCATGGAAAAGCCCGAAAGCCTGATAATGAAGGCCGACGTCCCTCCCGACGTGGCCGAGGTGGAGGGCTTTATCGACGGCGGCGACGAAGCGCTGGAGGCTCTTGCCGCCAAAATGGGCTTCGCCATGGATCTGGACGACCTTAAGTTCTGCCGTGCCTACTTCCGTGACACCGAGCACCGAAATCCCACATTTACGGAAATGCGCGTTATAGATACTTATTGGTCCGACCACTGCCGGCACACCACCTTCACCACGGTCTTTGACAAGGTGGAGATCGAGGAGGGCTTCGAGCCGCTGAAAAACGCCTTTGAAGCATACAAGGCGGGCCGCGCCTCGATAAACCGCACCAAGCCCATGTGCCTTATGGATCTGGCTACCATCGCCATGAAGGAGCTCAAGGCCGCCGGTAAGCTGGACGACCTTGACGAGAGCGAGGAGATCAACGCCTGTTCCATAAATATCACAGCCGATATTAATGGCCGTCCCGAGCCCTGGCTTGTGATGTTCAAGAACGAAACCCACAACCACCCCACCGAGATAGAACCCTTCGGCGGAGCCGCCACCTGTCTGGGCGGCGCCATTCGCGACCCCCTTTCGGGCCGCAGCTACGTTTATCAGGCCATGCGCGTCACCGGCAGCGGCGATCCCCGCGCCGACGTTAAGGACACCCTTCCCGGCAAGCTGCCCCAGCGTAAGATAACCCGCACCGCCGCCGGGGGCTACAGCTCCTACGGCAATCAGATTGGCCTCGCCACCGGACAGGTGGCCGAGATCTACCACCCCGGCTATGTGGCGAAGCGCATGGAGATAGGCGCCGTGGTGGGCGCCACTCCCAAGGACCATGTGGTCCGTATGCGTCCCGAAAAGGGCGACGTAATAATCCTGCTGGGCGGCCGCACGGGACGGGACGGCTGCGGCGGAGCCACCGGCTCCTCCAAGGCTCACAACGTCGACTCCCTGTCCACCTGCGGGGCCGAGGTTCAAAAGGGCAATCCCCCCGAGGAGCGCAAGCTCCAGCGTCTGTTCAGGAGCGGTGAAGTCACAAGAATGATAAAGCGCTGCAACGACTTCGGCGCCGGCGGCGTCAGCGTGGCAATCGGCGAGCTGGCCGACGGTCTGGACATCGATCTCGACCTTGTGCCCAAAAAGTACGACGGTCTGGACGGCACCGAGCTGGCTATCAGCGAGAGCCAGGAGCGCATGGCGGTTGTGGTTGCTCCGGAGGACGCGGAAAAGTTCATCGCCGAGGCCAATAAGGAAAATCTGGAGGCCACGGCCGTGGCCGTAGTTACCGACGAAAACCGTCTGCGCATGAAGTGGCGCGGCAAAACCGTGGTCGACATAAGCCGCGACTTCCTTAACACCAACGGCGCCGAAAAGCACGCCGACATATACGCCGAGGCTCCCGCCGGGGAGCTGTTCCCCAAAACCGAATATACCGATTTGGCCCAAAAGTGGCTTGAAACCCTGGGCGATCTGAACGTCTGCTCCCAGAAGGGTCTTTCCGAGCGGTTCGACAGTACGATTGGGGCCGGCTCCGTGCTGATGCCCTTCGGCGGCAAATATCAGCTCACTCCCGCCGAGGGAATGGCCGCCAAGCTGCCCCTCAGCGAGGGAGAAACCACTACCGCCACCCTTATGGCCTACGGCTATAATCCTATCCTCACCTCAAAAAGCCCCTTCCACGGGGCAATGTACGCCGTTGTGGAGTCCGTCTCCAAAATAGCGGCCATGGGCGGCGATTACAGTAAGGTCCGCCTTACCTTCCAGGAGTATTTCGAGCGGCTGGGCGTCGACCCCAGGCGTTGGGGCAAGCCCTTTTCCGCCCTGCTGGGCGCTTATACCGCCCAGATGAAGATAGGCACGGCAGCCATCGGCGGCAAGGATTCCATGAGCGGCTCCTTCGGCGAAATGGACGTGCCGCCCACGCTGGTGTCCTTTGCCGTAGTCACCGAAAACGCGGGACAGGTGCTTTCGCCGGAATTTAAAAAGACCGGCAGCAGCATAATCTATCTGCCCCTGCCCCGGCTGGCCGACGGCACTCCCGACTTTGACGCCCTCCACCGGAATTACGGCGCCATGTACAGGGCCGTGAAGGACGGCAAGGTGCTTTCCGCCTCCGCGATAAAGATGGGCGGCCTCTGCGAGGCCATAAGCAAGATGACCTTCGGCAACAACATCGGCGTACAGATAAACTATGACGGCGACCTCTTCGCCCCCGAAACCGGCGGTCTTGTGGTCGAGACCGCCGACGGCGCTCTTTTTGCCGAGATCGGCGGCGTGCTGCTGGGCAAAACCGACGGCACGGACATTGTCGTCAACGGAGTGACTGTCAGCGGCGCCCTCGAGGCCTGGAAGGCCCCGCTGGAGCGCATATTCCCCACAAAGGCCCGCGAGGAGGAGGCTCCTCTCACCGACTATCTCTACGGCAGGCGATCCGTCCATGTGGCGAAGAATAAGGTGGCTAAGCCCAAGGTGTTTATTCCCGTTTTCCCCGGCACCAACTGTGAGTACGACAGCGCCCGCCAGTTCATCAAGGCCGGTGCCGAGCCGGAGGTCTGCGTGTTCAATAACCTTTCCCAGACCAACGTTCAGGAGTCTCTGCGCCTGTTCGCACAGAAGATAGGGGAGAGCCAGATGATAATGTTCCCCGGCGGCTTCAGCGGCGGCGACGAGCCCGACGGCAGCGGTAAATTTATCGCCGCGGCCTTCCGCAATCCCCTTGTGCGGGACGC
>CANRJP010000070.1 GCA_947630975.1 uncultured Clostridia bacterium | reverse complement strand
CCCACTCAATGCAAATACCATACCGAATATTTTCTTTTTTTGAGGAAATTGGTTCATATCTATTGACATCACAGATTCTCCATAATAAAAAATTTGAAAAACACTTTACAAACGGAAAAAAATGTGATATACTGAATTTGCCACATAAAATCGGATAGCAAAGGAGGCACGCGGTCGCGTGCGCACTTTTGGTGCGCATTAATTTTTTAATTGATTTTCGAGATATATTCACGCATAAAAAGTTTGACTTTATAGAATCATTATATTGTGGTAAAAACGTCGCTTCTATGGTTCTGTGACGTCAGCTTTTATAGGGTTTAGACCGAAAGTGTTTCCATGGTATCATATCCGATTTATGTGGCAATAAATTCGGAGCGGTCGTTTTTCGTGCGTGGCTCCGGCCGCGCATTTTTTAATGGGCGGTTTTCGGAGTTAGGCAATGGGGAACCGATATGCCGAATGAAGTGCGGGAAAAACAAATCAAAAGGAGGAAATACTTATGAAATTCCAAACATTGTTAATCACGGCTGCGGCTCTCGCGGCGGCGGTGACCTGCCATGCGGCGGGGCCGTCGTCGGAGGTCTATTCCCTGTCCGAAAATGAGACTGCGGACAGAGGCTTCCGCCTTGTGGACGGAGATGTATACAGTCTGGACGGAGAACTGCTCATAGACCTGACCGACGGGATAACCCCCGAGGGCCGCACTCTTGATCCGGAATTCCGTGTGGTATATCCCACATACAAGGGAGTGGAGTTCGACCCGGACAGCGCGGTTCGGAGCGGCGGAGTCCACCACGACAGGGGAGAAAACCCCGACGGCTATTATCAGACCTCAAGCCGCACTCCCATACTCTATGTCAACTGCGAAAAGACGGAAGCGCCCACCGGCGTAATGGTGATAAACGAGGGCAAAAAAACCGTCGTGTCCTACTGCGACAGTCTGACGGACGGCCAATGGGCCTATATGCCGGTCTACCCCTCGGGCGACCTGAGATTGATATACCTTTCGGACATATACACCCGTGACAAGGTATATTTTAAATCGAGCCTGAACGAAAACCCTTACGGTTACAGCCGTTGGAACTGGGACAAGGGCTGTTGGGAGCTCACCGACCTTGGCCGTGAGATATGGGAGGAGGCCATCGAGGTGAGAAACGAAAATCCCTCCGCTTACAAATTCACGCCGGCGGCCGTTCCCGATGTATGTGAGGAACGCATGAATTTCACCATAAATGTGAAAAACAAAGATCTCGCCCCGTTTATGGAGGATATCGCGGGCCGTGGGAACGAGATCGAGGCCACGATATACAGAAGCAAAAACTTCGGACTTGATGTAAGCAGAACCTGGGATCTCGCCCTTCAAGGGGAGGGCGACCGGGCGCTGCTGAGGTGTGTGGTAATGAACACCTTCGGCGAGTACGACCACAACAACGTGGGCAGCATACTCTGCTTCCCGCTGGAGAGCCTGATGGACGACAGCGGCAAAAATCTGGGCTTCAAGCCGGACGACGGCTACAAGTATCTTTACGTAAAGGCCAATCCCAAGGGCGGCGACATTTTCAATCTTCAGGTTTGGATGCCGGATCGCGGCGTCTCTCACGAGATCGACGGCGGATTGTTGAACGGAGAATTTATCACCGACACCGACCGGGGCCAATCCCAAACCGACATATTGAAATGCAAGGATGTTGACTACGAGTACTGCGGCGACCCGGAAAAGTTTGAAAACGGCAAGAACCTTTACACATTGTTCTCCGTTTCCCACGATGTGGACGAGTACATCGCCGAAATGAAGCGGAAGGAAGAATTTGCGAAAAAATACGACTATGACGAGGGGCCGGACAACAACCACAAAAAGCCCATGCGCTATGACTCCTGGAACGGCAAGGACGACGGCGGCAGCGTCCACCACGATTTTAATATAGTATTTGAAATCAAGGCCAAGCTGCCCTTCCTCAATACGAGCGCCTTTCAATATTTGAAGGGAATCGGCGACAGCCCCGAGATAACCATATTCGGCATACAAAACACCACGAACGGGGAAGTTGACGACTTTGATTTTCCATACCCGCTGATGCGCGTAAAGGGCAGCAAGGGCGAGGTCTGGTTCGACATATCCATGTCCGCCGGGGACAGCGACGACGGCGGCTCTGCGGTTCCGGGGGCGTCTTATGTCCGGCTATATAAGCTTAAGGATTTCAAGAATTGGGTGAAGTACGAGGATTTGACCAAGCCCGACGAGGAGATAAGCTTCGTGGCCTATTTTGACCCGGAGACAAAGACAAAGCTGGAAAAGATAGTCTTCGACTTCGGCCCACTGACTGACAGCGGTGAAAAGGAAGCTTGGACCGTCTATGCCGACCGGCTCAGCTTTACCGGTGACCTGACCGCCCTTCGCGAAATCTGGTATGACAAAAACGACGGCAAGGAGGACTTTTTCGGAATGGTACTTAAAGCGCTGGAAAATCAGGGCGAATATTGAGTGTCTTTCGATACAAATTTAACGGCAATACCGCACAAAGCTCCTTAGCGGCCTTTGTGCGGTATTGCCATCCTTCTCAGTATTAAATTATGTCGCCTTTAAAACCCCCTTAATTTTTGCAGCCGCAAGCGCGAGATTTTTCACTTGCTTTTTCACAGTAATTTTCTCCCTTAAATACACGGCCTAATCAAGCAAATTTACCTTTACTTTTTCACTATCGGCAGCCAAACCTCCGCGTATTCGCTGCCCCGCTGCTCCTTGGGAAACCAGTGGAAAACCGTTACCTCGGGAGAGTCGGCAAGCACGTAACCCGACGATGGCAGCCATTCGCTGACTATGGCTCGGCGAAGGCTAAAGTGTTCGTCGAGGAAATTCACCCCACGGGATGTTTCCGCCACAACATATGTCTGCGTTGGAACCTCCGCGCACGAAAGCTCTTTGGCAAAGCGGCCCGCCGTCTTTTCAAGATGGCTGTTGAAGTAATCGGGAATCACCGCGCCGACAAGCAGGTCGTAGCCCTCGGCATCCGCGTCGATGACGCAGTATTCCCTTTCACAGTCACGCGCCATACCCTGTACCGCGTATCGAACAAAGCGGGTCTCACCCTTGACGAACAAATCGTGTTGGTTCTTTTGTCTCTCCGACGGCGCACCCTCAAAGCGGGCCTTTACGCCCGTCACCGTGAAAGCCGGCTTTCTTTCGATTTTGTAGTTCATAAGAGTTCCTCCTTCTAACAATAATTTTACTGTCAGACGGGAAAACGACCGCAGCTTGGCGCCGCTGCTGCGGGCGGCGGACGGAGTTATGCCGTGAAACCTTGCAAAGGCCTTTGCAAAGCTGTCCGGGCTGTCATAGCCGTATTTCAGCGCCGCGTCTATGACTTTGATTTTCTCCGCGGCAAGTTCGGCTCCGGCAAGAGTGAGCCGCCTCATGCGAACATACTCGCCTACGGTCAGCCCGCACAGGATACTGAAGGTGCGCTGAAAACCGCCTACTGACAAGTATGCGGCCCGGGCCGCCTCGTCAAGGCTTATTTCTTCACACAAATTTTCCTCCAGATAATCTATGGCGCACTGTAATCCGTCTATCCAATCCATTTACGTTACCTCCCGTCTGCCATTATTGTAGCAGAACGGCAAACTCTTTTCCCGATTTTTTATGATTTAATGCGTCGGATATTTTCAAGCGTTGTGCATGAACGTTTAAATTATCAAATCCACAAGCAGCCCCGCCACCAGCGAGAACACTATTACATAAGCTATATAGAGAATAAAATTCCTTATCCCCAGCACTATGCCCAGCGCCCAATAGGGCACTATCTGACGGAGCCGCACCTCAAAGTAGTACCGGAGGTACACGAACTCACGGCGCAAAACGTCCCAAATCATTTTTAAGGCAATACCGCACAAAGACCGCCAAGGAGCTTTGTACCCGTCTTGCTTGCATCTTTTCCGACGGAATTACGAAAACTCCTTGAAATACGACAGTATTCCTTCGTCGTTTTCGTAATTCCGTCAAAAAATCTGCGGCGCAATACGGGCACAATCTTTGTGCGGTATTGCCTTAACTCCCGCTTTCCAAAAGCCGTGCGGCCTCTTCAAGGCTGATTTTGCGTTCCGACGCAATGCGGGCCAAATCGTCATATTCATATTTTTTGCGCGTTACGCCATAGCCTGTCGAGATTTTGCGGCGAACCTCGCCGTAGGGAGTTTCAACGCGTTCGATACTGCGTTTCAGAACGTACCGGCGCATGAAGCTCTCCCGCACGCCTATCGTGGTGGTGTTTTGAAACAATACCCGAAGCACCGTCTCCCTGTCGGCTTCCGCGCACATGACCCGTATCATTGTGCCGATGCGGTTTTTCTTCATACCGATCGGCACCGTATAAACGTCGTACGCGCCGCAGTCGAACAGCCGCTCCACGGCAAAGCCGATGGCCTCCGCCGTCATGTCGTCCACATTGCAGGAGAGCTCCAAAACCGTATCGGTCTTCTCCTGTCCCTCGCCGAATATCGCGCGGACGCAGTTCGGCCTTTCAAAGTCTTTGCTGCCCATTCCGTAGCCTATAGAGAGGGGGCGCATCGCGGGCATACCGCCAAATCTCGCGGCAAAGTATTTCAGCAGCGCGGCACCCGTGGGCGTGCATAGCTCCCCTTGAATTTCGCCGCCGTAGATAGGAACGCCCCGCAAAATATATGCCGTCGCCGGCGCGGGAACCGGTAAAATTCCGTGCGCACAGTGGACGTGGCCGCTCCCGACATGAACGGGAGAAGCGACCACCTCGTCCGGGGCCAATTCGTTCATAAGCAGACAAACCGCCGTAACGTCGGCAACGGCGTCCAGCGTCCCCACCTCGTGGAAGTGGATTTCAGTTACGGGAACACCGTGTACGTGACTTTCCGCGTCGGCAATAATCCCGTAAACGGCGAGAATGTCCTGTTTCACCTTTGACGGCAGGTCTAACTCATCCACAATGTGAGTTATGTCGTGAAGGCTGCTGTGATGGTGCCCGTGTTCATGCTCATGTTCATGCTCGCGTTCATGCTCGTGTTCATGCCCGTGCTCATGCTCGTGCAGCATCGTCCCCTCGTCGATACCATTTACCGTAACCGCCATGTGCGCACCGCTGATCCCGCATTTTACGGACTTTTCTTTTGTAAAGCGAACCCCCGGAATTGCAAGGCGGTTCAGCCTGTTCACAAAAGCGTCCGGATCGGGGAGCAGCTCCGTCAGCGCCGCGGTCAGCATATCGCCGGAGGCGCCCATCGCACAGTCTATGTATAAAATTTTCACCGGTTTGTCCCTCCCATGTGATTTATCATACTCGCAAGATAACCGGCGCCGAAGCCGTTATCAATGTTTACCACGCTGACGCCGCTCGCGCAGGAATTGAGCATGGTCAGCAGCGCGGACAGGCCGCCGAAGGATGCGCCGTACCCTACGCTCGTGGGGACGGCGATAACGGGGCAGTCCGCCAGACCGCCTATCACGCTGGCCAGCGCTCCCTCCATTCCGGCAACCGCGACAATCACCTTTGCCCGCATAATCTCCTCGGTGTGCGCCAGCAATCTGTGCAGGCCCGCGACGCCCACGTCGTAAAGCCGCGTCACCTTGTTCCCGAGCGCCTGCGCGGTAAGCGCGGCCTCCTCCGCGACGGGCATATCGCTGGTGCCGCCGCTGGCAATGACAACTGCCGAGTCCGTATCGGGCTCCGGCATTTCGCCGACAATGCCTATCCGCGCTATCTCGTGATAGGTCAGCGGAAGTTCGCCGCCCGCGACCTCCGCCGCCTCCTTACTCATTCGTGTAATCAAAACCGTCTTTTGCCCGGCGGAGCGGAGCCGCTTTGCAATCTCCGTGATCTGCTCCGGTGTTTTTCCCGCTCCGTAAATCACCTCCGCAGCTCCCTGACGCACGCTCCTGTGGTGGTCGATTTTGGCAAAGCCCAAGTCCTCAAAGGGCTGAGTCCTGAATTTCAGCAGCGCGTCGTCCGCGGAGAGCCTTCCCTCCGCCACGTCCCGCAAGAGCTGTTTTAATTCCTTTTGCTCCATTTCACAGCACCTCGTTCATGCTCCCCGTGCGGTAGCCGCAAAGATCCAGCGACACATAGGTAAAGCCCAAATCCTTCAGATATTCATAAACCTGTTTGGACACGCCTATCATTTTGGGGAATTCGTCCCTGTTGATTTCTATTCGCGCCATTTTTCCGTGAATTCGCACCCGCACCTGCGTAAAACCCAAATCCAGCAGATATTGTTCGGCCCTGTCCACCATGTTCAGCTTTTCCTCCGTGATTTTCTCACCGTAAACAAAGCGGGAGGAAAGGCAGGCAAAGGACTGCTTGTTCCATGTATCTAAACCAAGTTCTTTGGATAATTCCCGTATTTCATTTTTATTAAGCTCCGCATATCTCAGCGGACTTTTGATGCCCTGCTCCCGAACCGCGATCAGTCCAGGGCGGTAATCGCCGTTGTCGTCCGTATTGGACCCCTCCGCGATATGCTCTATCCCAAGGGACTTGACCGCTTCGCGCATTTTTTTGAACAATTCCGTTTTGCAGAGGTAACAGCGGTTTTTCGGATTGTCCGCAAAGCCCTCGATGCTCAGTTCCTCCGATTGCACCACAATATGTCGAATTCCCTCGCGGGCGCAAAACCGCTTTGCCTCGCCGAGCTCCCGCTCCGGAAAGGAACAGGATCGGGCGGTCACGGCGACCGCCTTGTCGCCCAAAACGTCATGCGCGGTCTTTAACAGGAAGGTTGAATCCACGCCGCCGGAAAAGGCCACGGCGACCGAACCCAAGTCTTTAAGATAATTTTTTAGCTTCTCATATTTTGCGTTCATTTTTTTTGCTCCTGAAAAGAAGGGCGGTTTCAGCCTAAAAACAAAACCGCCCTATCCCTTATTTTTCTTTTTTCAAGGCCTTTCTAATCCGGCCCTTCGGATCTTTGTATAAGACGATCGCAAGCCATATCACCAGTGCGAGGGCGATCACGGACAGCCCGAGATAAGCGTCGTTCAGCATATCCGCCGGGGCGGGCGTAAAATACTCCGCCCCGACTTCTATGTATTCCGCGACAGCGTCCACCAGCCACATCAGCGCCGCGCCCCAAAGCATCAGCGCCAGCGTTCCCAGCTTCATTCTGCCGGCGGTGTTGTACCAGATCACCGTTACCGTGACAGCCGCGAAAACCGTTATTAATAGCGTCATTCGTTTATGCCTGTAATTCCGCGCTTACAGGGCGTTTTTCTATCGCGTTTGTCGCGGCGACAATTCCCGCCCATACCGCGGTGACGAGAAGCGCCATGCCCACACCGGACGTCGCCATTTCTCCCAGCATTGCAGCCGTGCTTGCGGGAGTGGCGGCGTTCGTCAGGAACGGGAACCAGGGCGTGACCTCTCCGTGCCAAACGTGCTCGAAAGCGAGGAGCGCACTGCCGCCCCAAAGCATATTGTTGAGCCAGTTCAGCCGTTTGATGAAAGGATTATGCGTTTCCTTTCTGTCTGTAGATTTCCTTACAATCGTCGTTACGATTGCCTCCGTTGTTGGTACGATAAAGCATGCCATTTTATTTTCCTCCTGTATTAAAAATTAATTTTGTACTACCTGAATTATACTCTTTTTTATGCGTTCTGTCAAGTCTATTCGTCTATGCTGACTAAATTGTACGTTCTGCTTCCAAGCCCTATTTCCTCGGCGTGTTCGAGGGTGTGGAGGCCGTTACGGCTCTCAATGCGCTGTACGAGAGACTTGCCATCGCCGTCCTTCTGGGCGTAGACGAGGTCAAGGCAGGCCTGATCCAGCGCCACCGGGTCATAGGAGGCCAAAATTCCTATATCGTGCATATCCGGTTCGGCGGGGTTGCCGTCGCAGTCGCAGTCCACGGAAAGGCGGTTCATCACGTTGATATACACCACCCGTCCGTCAAACTGATTGACAACGGCGCTGGTGGCGTCGCCCATGGATTCGAGGAACTTGTCCTGATCGCCGCCCCAAGGCGAGGTGTGGCTCTGTCCGCCGGAATGGATATAGCACTTGCCCTCGGTGGAGCCGATGCCGATGGACATATTCTTTATGGCTCCACCGTAGCCCGCCATTGCGTGGCCCTTAAAGTGGACCAGCGAGATAAGGCTGTCGTAGTTGGCGAGGTGAGCGCCAACATAATCTTTGGTAATAGTTGAGGCTCCGCTTGCCGGAGTGGGGACAGGAATTTCAAGCGAGCCGTCCTCGTCCATAATGTCAGCGACACCGTTCTTTGATATGGCGTTAAGGCCATGATCCTCTATAACTTGTTTATGCGCTGCCGTTGATGCACGGCTTCCGCCGTAGGCGGTGTTGCACTCAACGATTGTACCGTCTACCTTTTTAACCAAGTCGCCGATAAGCTCCGGTCTTAAATAGTTGCTGTTTGGCGGCTCACCGGTGGACATTTTCACCGCGACGTTGCCCTGAGGCTCAAAGCCCAGCTTTTCATATATGGCGACAAGAGCCTCCGGCGTTATTTCGGCCGTCATGTACACCGTCGGTGCGTCGGCGTCGGGAGTCTGATTTGAAGAAGATGTTTCAGTTTCCTCGGAAGAAGCCGGAGCGGTCACGGTGACGGTTTGAGTTTCGCCGTCCCAATCGACGCCCAGCTTGAAGCCCTCTGCCACAAAGCGTATGGGCAGCATGGTGCGCTCGTCGATTACGACGGGGGCCACGTCAAGAGTCTGCGCCTCCTCGTTAATATAGGCCGTGGTGCTGCCGATAACCATGGTGATTATATCGCCTTTATACGCCAGCATCACCGTCTGGGTTTCGCCGTCCCAGGTCACGCTGCCGCCCAGGGCCTCAATGACCGCCCGAATGGGGAGCAGCGTCCGTTCGTTTTGGGCGATGGGAACCGTACCTCTGCCGGGGTCGATCT
Source organism: uncultured Clostridia bacterium (assembly GCA_947630975.1). Lineage (GTDB taxonomy): Bacteria > Bacillota > Clostridia > UMGS1883 > UMGS1883 > JAFLUQ01. Next base: position 6,065 of record CANRJP010000070.1, on the reverse strand, counting down.
CCTGCTCCTCTCCGTTGACGGTCATGGTGGGACTGCCGATTTGCAGCTTTATCACCGTGCCCGCGTCCGCCGCCCGAGCCGTGTCCATAACGGCTCGGCCGCTGTGCCAAGCGTAAAGACCGAAGCCCAGGCAGATCACCGCCACGGCCACCGCAAAGGCGAGCAGCCTTTTTGCGTTCAATGTTTTCATATATAAAACCTCCTTTTTAATATACCTATAAAAATTGTACCACACTTTTCCCAAAATGTAAAGCGTCAATTTTCGCTGCCGAGCCTGAACCAAAAATCCGTTATGCCTCCGTCGCAGTCCACGCCGTAGGTCGCGCCGTGAGCCTCAAGAATGGTGCTGACTATCGAAAGTCCTATGCCGGTGCCGGCGCTTCGCCCGCCCTGATGCTGACTGCGCTGGTAACGCTCCCATATAATGGCCCTTTCATCCTCCGGGATCGGGTCGCCGGGGTTTTTGACTTCAAACAACACGCCTTTTTCGTCGGCGGAAATCTTAACCTCGATCTCGCCGCCGTTTTCGGTGTGGTTTATGGCGTTATACAAAAGGTTCCTTATGACCTGAGAGAGCTTTGCGGCGTCGGCGTACACCGTCATTTCACTCAGTTCGGTGTTTAGCTTTATGGTTATTTCATGCCGGGCGGCCTCCGCACCGCAGCGCCCGATTTCCACCTCGGCTATATCCAAAAGGTCATAACGGTCGCAATTCAGCTTGAGATAGCCCGCTTGCAGCTGTGAATAATCCAAAATATCGCTGACCATCTCGCTCATGCGCTTGGATTCGCTCACTATGAGGTTCAAATCTTCGTTCCGCTTTTTTTCGTCCTTCCAATCTATATCCCTCACCATTTCCGCATAGCCGCCGATGAGGGCCAGCGGCGAACGAAGCTCATGAGACACATTCGCTATGACCTCCTTGCGGAGCTTGTCCACTTTGCGGAGGTTCACGCCCAGCTCCTTTACGGACTTGGAAAGCCGGCCCAGCTCGTCGTTCATCTTCAGCTCCGGCACATCAATGAGATTGCCCTTCGCCAGCTCGTCCACCGAGGCCTTTATTTTCTTGATGGGCTTCACAAAGCGCCGTGCCAGCAGGGCTGCCAGCAGCGCCGACGCCAGCGTCAGCAAAACGCTCAGAATTATCAGATGTCTGCGGTTTATGTCGATTATATTATACAGGGTCCCAAAGGAACGTATCACTATGAGGTACGCTTCCTTCCCCCCATAGGTCACCGGCACACCCGCCTCGTAAGCGTAGACCCGGCCCTTGTATTTTTCCTCCCGGCTGAAAGGACGCCGCGCCAGAATATCGTCGTAATATTCGCTGTTTTGCAGCATCCACCACACAAAGTTTTCCTCGGGCTCCTGAGCCATGTCCGCCGGATGGCCGTTGGAGTATAGGGCTATCAGCTCGCCGTCGCTGCCGGAAATCACCAGCTTTTCTCCAACCTTCATCCCAAGGTAGGCCAACAGGTCGCTGCCCTGCAGATCCTCGCTTTCCAGACGGTTCTTCACCGAGGCAAGACCGTCGTCCACTTCTTTTTCTTCGGAGGTTATGTGGCTCCTTTCCAGCACGACTATTTGCACCGTCCACATAAAGCCCACGGTGAACACCGCCACCAGCATCATTATCAACCACAGGCGCAGAGTCATTCCCGGCAGAAGCCTTCTATTCTTTGTATTCAAATTTATACCCAACTCCCCACACGGTCTGTATCATATCCCGATATTTGCCCAAATTGTCCCTGAGCTCCTTTATATGGGTATCAACCGTCCGGCTGTAGCCTATGAAATCATAGCCCCAAACCGATTCTATGAGCTGTTCACGGTTAAGCACCGCTCCCTTGCTCTTTGCCAGCGTCAGCAGGAGGTCAAACTGTTTGGGCGGCAGGTCCACGCTTTTGCCGTCAACATATACGCTCCTGGCGGCCTCTGAAATGTAAAGTCCGCCGAAGCGCAGCTCCGGGGCCAGCTCACCCTTTGTGCGCCGGAGTATGGCGTTGACCCTCGCCATCAGCTCCTGGGGGCTGAAGGGCTTTACCACATAATCGTCTGTCCCCAGCTCAAAGCCCCGGAGCTTGTCGTATTCCTCGCTTCTGGCCGTCAGCATTATCACCGGGGCGCGGGAATATTTGCGCATTTCGGCCAAGGTTTCAAACCCGTCAAGGCCGGGCATCATTATGTCGAGTATGATTATATCGAATTTATTGTTCCTCACAAGCGTTATTGCCTCGGCCCCGCTGTCCGTTTGTACACAGTCGAAGCCCTCGGCCCCGGCGTAGGTATAGACAAGCTTCCGCAGATGCCTGTCGTCGTCAACAATCAACATTTTCATATTTTCCCCGCCCGTTACGAATTTCTGTTTTTATTGTACAACAAATTTGTTAAATTTTTATGAGGAAAATGTGAGGATTGTGTGAGATTTTTATACTAATCCCTGATAAAAACATCACATAGATTTTCGAGGATGATTTGTGCAGGACGAGGCGGACGACGCAGACGGGCTGTCGCCCGTCAAGGAGGACAACAATGTCCTGCGCAAATCACACCGAAAAGATTTGGTGCTTTTTATCAGGGATTAGTATTACATCGAAAGGCCGTCCCGGCATATACGGACGGCCGCTGCTTTATTACATATTTCTTTCCCAAAAGGCCACGGCGTTATCTATCCAGCCCTAATTTGATATTAAGATTAAACCGCCCGCTTTTGAGAGGTGCGATCACGCCGCTGTCTATAAGGAGATCGGTTCCCGTGATAAATCCGGCGTCCGGCCCCAGCAAAAATGCGCCCGCCGCCGCAATCTCGTCCGATGTTCCCGCGCGGCGCACGGCGGAGCAGTCGATCATATTTTACATATTTAGTTTTTCGGCAAAATCAGCCATGGCCTCAGAAACCTTAATCTGCTGCGGGCAGACGGCTTCGCAGCTCCTGCAGCCTATGCAGGCGCTCGGCAGCTTGTCGTTCGGATACGAGGACAGAGCCATCGGCGCGATAAATCCGCCGTTGGTGAAGGAGTGCTCATTGTAGAAAGCCAGCAAGGTCGGAATATCCAGTCCCTGCGGGCAGTGGCTCACACAGTAATGGCAGGCGGTGCACCCCGCATTTGCCCAACTGCTCCCGGAAAATGGCTTCCACCTTGTCCTCGGCAGGCATCTGAAAGGTGGGAAATTTCGACACCAGCAGGAAGCTCTCCCGCGGATGGCGTTTGACAAGAGCTTCCCGGAGCTCGGTTTCAGAAACGCCGTCATGATACACATAAGATGTATCAAAGTAGGTAAATCCCCGCTCCAGGAAAAGGTCTACCATCTGTTTGAACTGTTCCATGTCGATGTCTGTTGCATTGTCGCTTTTCTGGGGAAGGCGCATCAGCCCAAATCCCAATTTCTTGATCTCACTCATTGTCGGTTCCTCCTGTTTTTTTATTTTTCGCTGATATATGGTTGTATCATGGCCGGTAAAAATAGATCACAAAATTCTTTTGTCCGTTCCTCAAAGCTGTATGCACCACCGGACATATCCCAGCAGAGCATTTCACCGTAGATCACATCTACCAGCGCGCCCGCGAGCGCGTCCACCGGCGTATCGTCCGTCAGCTCGCCCCGCTCAATGCCCTTTTCGATCATACCTTTCATGGACTCAATATCCACACGGAGTTTGTCCTTGTTGTACGGGGCCTCCACGAGATCAGGGTCTACGGTGTTCCGCACCCATTCCTGACAGAGCTTCAGCCCGTCCCGTTCAATGTGGCCAGAGAAATTCACCATGTAAAATACCAGCCTCTCCATAAAGGGGCCGTCATGGGCCTGCGCTTCCTCATAAATTCCCTGATACATCTCCTGGCTTAACGCAAAAACCACATCTTCCTTGCGTTTGAAATAGGTATAGAACGTGCCGTTTGATACGCCGCAGGCTTTTGTGATTTCTTCGATAGACGTGTTGACCAGACCTTTTTCACGCACCAGCTTTTTCGCCGCCTCCAGCAGTTTGCGTCTGGTCTCCAGTGCGGCAAGCTGCCGGTTAGTCATCTTCTTTGCCATACCATCACTTCCTCGTATGATTTCATTATACCGCGAGCAAAAATGCTTGCTTGCAAGGGCATTTTTGCGAAGCCGTCAATATCGAGTGCGGCCCGAAGGGTCGCAAAAAGCGTAGCTTTTTGGATTTGCAAAGCAAATCTACGAGAGTATTATATCATAAATTTGCAAAAATTTATGATATAATTGCGCATCGCCGTTTCCGAGCCATAGGCGAGGAAAATTTCGGCGGCGCATAAAATCAAACGATATAATAAAGCTTTAGCTTTATTATATCACATTCACTGAATAAAAGTCAATGACTTTTATTCAGTTTTTATTACTTATTTTAGCTGCTTGAATCAAATAAAAAAACTATGCAATCGGATGAACTTTTTGCATAGCGTTTTCAATTTTTCGTCTATTTGGCGCAAGTCGTATTTGATGAATGTTTCCAAATTTTCGGCAAACATAAATTGACTTTCGATCCCGTATATCTCATGATAATAGGACCGCTCGTTTTCCTGCTGCTCCTTCGACGCGACCAAAATACACGGGGTGTTCCGCAGATCAACCACATTGACATAATCCAAACCGGCAATGGGATTTCTGGCGGATATTTCGATATAGCAGTTTATTGCGGTCAGGACGGTATTGACGTACTCGCCCGCTGAAATTCCGCGTCACCGTATCCCTTGATATATCCGACCTCCGGCGGGCGTCAGAGAAAAATGCCGGTTCTCCCGTTTCAATAGTTTTACTCCCAGCTCCCGCTCCAGGGCTTGAACCTGCTGAGAGATAGCGGACTGCGATATGTAACATTGCTCCGCCGCCTCACTGAAGCTGCCAGCCCGAACAACGGCGTGAAAACATTTGATTTGTTTCAACATGGCATTTTCTCCTTTCGATGGGCGGTTGTTGTGATTTTTTTGCGGGTGTACACAAAAAATATATAGACATAGAACTAAATGACACTGCGTAAAAAGCGGCCGCTCCGGCGCGGTATAAAAATTTTTCAAAAAACACTTGATTTTTGAAAAACACTGTGATATAATATTCGGGCACAGTGAGAAGCTGTGCCACTACACACATCATCTGAGCCTTGGCCCTGTGCCGCCGACTGCGAAAAAACGGCGGTTGGCCCGGCGTGGACGGTGGTGGAGGCCGACCCGGATTTGACATGGCCCGGGGCGGAAAAACTGAAATAATCGGAGGTGTTTTAATCATGTCAGTAATTTCCATGAAGCAGCTTCTGGAGGCCGGCGTTCACTTCGGCCACCAGACCCGGAGATGGAACCCCAAAATGGCGGAGTACATCTTCACCGAACGCAACGGTATCTACATCATCGACTTGCAGAAAACCGTTAAGAAAATCGAGGAGGCCTACGCCTTTGTCCGTCAGGTGGCTGCCGACGGCGGCGAGATCCTTTTCGTAGGTACCAAAAAGCAGGCCCAGGAGACCATCCGCGAGGAGGCTCAGCGCGTGGGTATGCACTATGTTGACGCCCGCTGGCTTGGCGGTATGCTCACCAACTTCAAGACCATTGAGCAGAGAATTAAGCGCCTTGCCCAGCTCCACAAGATGGAGGAGGACGGCACCTTTGACCTCCTGCCCAAGAAAGAGGTCATCGGCCTTCGCGGCGAGATGGATAAACTGGAGAAGTATCTGGGCGGCATCAAGAACATGAAGAAGCCCCCGGCCGCCATCTTCATCGTGGATCCCCGCAAGGAGAGGATCGCCATTTCCGAGGCCCGCAAGCTCCACATCCCCATCGTTGCCATCGTTGACACCAACTGCGATCCCGACGACGTGGATTACGTTATCCCCGGCAACGACGACGCCATCCGCGCCGTAAAGCTGGTAGCCTCCACTATTGCCAACGCCATTATGGAGGGCAAGGAGGGCAGCGTGGGAGCCGCCGCCGAGGAAGAGAACGAAGAGATCGATATAACCCTTTAATCTGACACTACCCTTTAGAACAGGAGGAAATATAAGATGAATTTCACCGCTCAGGACGTTAAGGAATTGAGAGAAATGACCGGCTGCG
>CANRJP010000069.1 GCA_947630975.1 uncultured Clostridia bacterium | reverse complement strand
GCCGAGGGCAAGAGCGAGGAGAAGTTCTGGAAGGTGCTGGACGAGCGGCTGGAGCTGTGCCATCGGGCGCTCCAGTGCCGTCACGAGCGGCTGGAGGGCACTCTCTCCGACGCGGCCCCCATACTCTGGCAGTACGGCGCTCTGGCACGGCTCAAGAAGGGCGAACCCATCACGAGCCTGCTCCACGGCGGTTACTCCACCCTTTCGCTGGGCTACGCCGGCCTTTGGGAGTGCGTATACGAAGTGACGGGCAAGAAGCTCACCGAGCCGGAGGGCGAGGAGTTCGGCTTGAAGGTGATGCAGGCTCTCAACGCCGCCTGCGCCAAGTGGAAGGCCGCCGAAAGCATAGACTATTCGCTGTACGGCACGCCCCTTGAGTCCACCACCTACAAGTTCGCCAAGAATTTGCAGCGTCGGTTCGGCATAATAGGAGGCGTAACCGACAAGAACTACATCACCAACAGCTACCACATACACGTTACCGAGCCTATCGACGCCTTTGAGAAGCTGGCGCTGGAGTCCAAGTTCCAGGCCCTCTCCCCCGGCGGAGCCATCAGCTATGTTGAGGTGCCAAATATGCAGAACAACATAGACGCCGTGGTGGAGGTCATCAAGTTCATCTACGACAACATCATGTACGCCGAGCTGAACACCAAGTCCGACTACTGCCAGAGCTGCGGCTACGACGGCGAGATAAAGATAGTCGAGGACGACGGCAAGCTGGTATGGCAGTGCCCGAGCTGCGGCGAGACCGACCAGAGCAAGATGAACGTCGCCCGCCGTACCTGCGGCTATATAGGCACACAGTATTGGAATCAGGGCAGAACCCAGGAAATAAAGGAAAGAGTGCTGCATCTGTAATGAGGTGGGCTTATGTATTACGGTGAAATAAAAAACTGCGACATCGCCAACGGAGTCGGCGTCCGGGTTACCCTCTTCGTGTCGGGCTGTACAAACAAATGCTGGGGCTGCTTCCAGCCCCAGACATGGGATTTTGAGTACGGCCAGCCCTTTACCCCCGAAACGGAGGACGAGCTGATACGTCTGCTTAAGCCCGCGTACATCAGGGGTCTGACCCTGCTGGGCGGGGAACCCTTCGAGCCGGAAAATCAGCGGGCGCTGCTCCCCTTCATCCGCAGGGTGAGGGCCGAGCTGCCGGGTAAGGACATATGGGCCTTTTCGGGCTTCACATACGAGGAGCTCACCGCACCCGGCACGCACCCCTTTTGCGAGGCCACGGCGGAAATGCTCGGCCTCATCGATATACTTGTGGACGGGCGCTACGAGGAGGAGCTGCGCAACATTTCCCTTAAATTCCGAGGCTCCTCAAACCAGCGGATAATAGACCTGAACAAGACCCGCCTTGCCGGAGAGATCGTTCTCTGGGACGAAAAGGGTTCGGATAACTGATACTGACCGGCACAACAAAGCCTCCTATGGAAATTCCATAGGAGGCTGTTTTTCAATATCCGTTTTTTAAATTACTTGCCGGACCAATACTTCTGCATATTGGCCGCGTTGCGGTCGGCGTCGGCAATGCTATAGTTGATTTTCTTTTCTCCGGCGTCGTTTACGCCGGGTTCAACCAGTCTGGAGGTCATTAAGGCCTCGACGGCGTTAAGCTCAACGGAATTGATTTCGGGTGTGTTAAATTTTTTCATTTAAATCATCCTCCTTCATTAAAGTTCAGGGATGAAGTCCTGAACGGCGTCGGCGCCGTCGGCGTCCACGTCGGCCATTTCGGTGGGAACAAACTCAAGGTATACGGAATCAAGGGAAAGAACCATAGCCTCGGCGGTGGTCACGCCATCGGGAAGGGTAATGCTCTTGCCGTCATCACTTACTGTAGCAACAGGAGCCGTCGCGGCATCCGTACCGACGCCGATAGTGGTGAACCTGAGGCCAAGCTGAACGGCCTTTTCGGTAAGAGTGATAGTGTCACCCTCAAGGGTCATAACCTTATCGGCAGCCTCGGTGAGCTTAAGCGTACCCTCCTCATCAGTAGTAAGAAGGATGTTACCGTTCTTAAGAACCTCGTTCACAGCCTCAAGCTGTGTCGCCTCGATTTCACCGGTGAGCGTGCTGCCAAAGATAGCGTCCATAACAAGACCGTAGATACCGGCCTCAACGGCTTTCGCAGCCTCAAATACCACGCCGCTAACGGTAACGGTGGAAATAGCGGAGTAAACGTCGTTGGTATCGTTGGGAACGATACCGACGCCGGCATCCTTGGCGGGGTTATACTCGCCGCCAGTAATACCGTCAACAGAAGCGGTAACCTTTACGGCGTAGGTCGCGCCCTCAACGGGAGTAATCGCGGCTGTGGGAACATAGTCGATAGTGAACTTCTTGCTGTCCTCTTTCCAGCCGAGCTTAGCCTCGATCTCGGGAATCTCGGGGATGTCAACCATAACTATATCATACAGATAGGGGAAGTTGTCTCCATCAAGACCGGCAGTTAAAGTTTTGTTTCGGGTAGCCATCATAAGGGCTATTGTGTCAGTTGCAGTATACTTGGTGAGATCAAGGTCGAATACTGTGGTTACATCAGAGCCTACGTCAATGCCATCGCTAACCTGAACACCGCCTATAGCCTTCATGTATTCTCCTTCGTATGTATTCATGGTATTGTTATCCTTGTCAACAGCATCTGCATTTATGGAATATACGCGGTAATTACTGGATACGCCACTATTGCCCTCGGATTTATTGTTGTGTACACTAAGCTTGGCGCTTACAAGATGCTTGCCTGCGGGAACATCTACAGGGAAGGTCATTACCGCATGCTGAGGATCCCAATAGTTAGACTCATAACCTACAGCGGGATCTGATTCGACAACAGCTTTGACAGAATCTTTGAAATTAAATGTAAAGATATGATCGGCAATAGATACTTCCTCTTTGTCAAGAACGATTTCCTCGTTGATATCGGCAGAAACATTCTCATAAGTCTTGGCGGGAGCAATGTAGAAGTCTCTGCCTTTATTGTATCTGAAAGTGGGAAGCTCAAAATCAGCACCGCCGATTACATTGGCAGTCTCTGTGTAGACAGCCACTCCACCTTTTTCAAGCACATAATCAACTGTAACCTTGTAATTGGGAGAAGCCTTCTTAATCTCTGCGTCGGTAAGAGCAACACTATAAATCTTAAATTCGTCGAACATACCGTCAAACTTGCTATCGCCCCAGTTAGACGCACCGATATAATAATTAGGAACACTCGCACTTCCAACAGCGGTGAAATCAGCGGTTATCTTGCCAACGGTGCCTACTTCTTCGCCGTCCAGATACATTTTGGCAGTCCATGTACCGTCACCAACGGGTTCAAGTGTAGCATAAACCTTGTGCCACCCGTCTGTGGGAATAATCATTCCGGTAGCGGAGCCTTTTCCCTGAAGCACAAACTGAGAATCTTCGTTCCAACTCTTGGCAGACAGGAAGAGGTCAGTTCCGTCAAGGGAATTACCAAAGTCAAATATTCTTGACTGATTCGCATTAGATTTTTTCTTTATGTAGGTGCTGACAGTAAACTCCTTACCGGCAAACATTTCATCGGTAAGCAAATTGCCGTTGATTTTAATTGCGTCAGCTTCGGCATAACCGCCGGTTTTGGCGTCTATACCGGAAAAATCGATAGCATTACCTACAATACCGTCAACCGTCTTGAGGTTGGAACCAACAGCCGCAGAATATTTGTCGTTGTTGACCTTGCTTATACCTGTTGTATCATCAAACGTATAGTGTACTACAAGGTAATCCTCGGTATCCTTAACTGTAACATTGGCAGTAACCTTTACCTGAGTATCCCTTATGGTACCTACGACTTCGGACGTTTCTCCTACTGTCTTGTAGTTCTCAGCCTTAACCTCGGGCCATACTACATCAGCTTCAATGGTGGAACCGCTTTCAAGTTTTGCTGTAACAGTCTTGGGCAGCTTGGGAGCAACGCCGACACGGGCGTCAACCTCAATAGGATCAGCGCTTTCAACGCTGTCCTTCTTGTAAACGGCCTTAATTTCGGTGTTGGTCTTAACGAAATCAACGCTGATCTCCGCATCCTTTCGAACATAAGTTCCGTCGGTACCGGTTACGGTAACAGGAAGAGAATAACTAAACTTATCGCCTACAACCACTTTATTATCAATGTAATCGTCAACACCGGCAATAGGCTCTTTGTTCTCATCCACATATTTTACGGTAACCTTGGCGGGAATAGAATCAAACTTACGAAGTACAAAGTTATCATAGTAACCTTTGGAGTCGCTGGCGTAATGTACGGCAAAGCCAAGTCTGGTCTGCTTATCATTGGATGTTATGTCAAATTTCTTTGTAACGAATTTTGATTTATCCAAACCGTTCATCTGTCCGCCACTACCGTCAGGCGCATCCGCATATACAGTTGTGGCTGTACCATCGCCGGCGGCATAGAACCAACAGTACTGATTAGTCTTGTTTGTGGTTTTCAAATCAAAAGAAACTTCATAAGCACTGTTGGGGTCAATTTTCCATTCGGTCTCAAGCCAAGGGTAACTTTCACCATCAGAAGCCTGAACACGGAGAGACTTGCTGCCTTCAGAGGCTGCGGCTGTTTCAATAGAGAAGTTGCTGTTCGCTACCAAATCAGTTCTACTTGCACCGCTGCTGAGTACTCCGGTCCAATATGCAAAATCATCCTCAAAGCTGGGGTTGGGAATAAGATTTTCAGCATCGCTGTTACGTATCTGATACTGAACGGCGTTCACCGTAATCTCATTCAAATCCTTTGCAAGAGTAACGGTATCCTTCTCCAGTTCCAGTTTATAGAAGATATCTTTATAAATCTTGTAATCGGGAAGATTAATTTTGTACTCGTCACCGGAATAAAGTTTGCTCTCCTCAATTGTTTCGAGAGTATCTCCGGTAGTTTCATCAACTACAGTAATTTTTACACTGGCATCACGCTCAACCTTCTTAGCTTCCTGAATGGAGAAGTCACTGTAATAAAGGTTTGTATTGCCCCATGCACCAAGTGAGAGCATTATGTAGGGTGATTGGGCACTTTCAGGTATAGTTATACCAACAGCAACTCTGTTATCGCCAACTTTCCAACTACCATCATTGCGTGTTGACTGCATGGTAGTTCCTTCAACAGGGTTAATGTCTTTGACAAGCCATGAACAATTGCCGCCGTACTCAGTCGGGCCATATACCGCCAAACCGGTTGCTGTATCTTTGTAACTGCCAAAACCTGTTCCGGTTTTTTCAACGCCCACAATAGCAATCATACCGGAGCTACCATTATTTGTGGTGGCGGCGTTTCCCGCATTATGAATGTTAAAGGACACAAGATAAGTCTTACCCTTTTCAGCTTCAAAAAATGTGCGAAGGGTCTGGTCAGCGGCTGCGCCGCCACTGTCTGTTTCAGTTTTGCCATCTTTAACTTTAGTCCTAAGATGAATTGATTTGTTGCTTTCAGAAGCGGAATATTCGTCTTTGTCTACAAGTTCCCAAACGCTAACGTCTTTGTCATCAGTCGCTTTTGTAGCGCTAAGTGCTTCACCGTCAGACGCTCTTGTCCAACCATCTGTGCCATTGGCAAAGTCAGGGTTGGAAACCAGATTTTCTGTTGATGTTGAAACATATCTTTCAGTTGTCCAGGTATCAACAAGATATTCACCGACAGCAACCGGAGCCGCGCTTGCAACCAGCCCGAATGCGGGAACTACTGTCAGTACCATGGCCAGAACCACGGCAAAAGACAGAATCTTTTTTACGTTCATAATTTGTTTCCTCCTTGAAAAAATTTAAATTTTTGTAAATTTTGCCGCGCGGCCGGTCACAGCGGGGCGGGCGCCGGGGTTCCGGTCGACCTTCCGGCTTACCGGGACGCGCCTTGCCGGACCGCGCCGCGTACAAGAAAATACATTATAATTTTACCACGTTAAATTAAATTTGTCAACGAAATTGTAACCCCCCCCCCGAAATTTTTTAACCAATTTTTGTTCGGTTATTTTGTGCAATATAGACAAAAAGCACGTTAAAAAGCACGTTTTGGAGCGGGCCGCCGCGCCATGGCTGTATCGGGGGTACGGAATTTTCATACGGCACACAATATATATGGCGAATTTTTACAATCACACATAAATATGGAAAACTATATTTAAAATAGGACATATATTTCTTGAAAAGCAAAACTATTTTTCCATGAAAACGCATATGAGGCTTTCGGGCAGACGGAACGTCAGGACGGGCATATTGATTTTTATATATGAAAAGTGCTATAATTGCTATAATTTAATCATTTTAACAAATTTTATGCGGAGTGAATCAAAATGTGCAGCTATATCTACAGTTCAAGCAATTCTCTGATCAGTTACAAATTGATATATTCCAATTCATCCCGTCCAATCAAAAACGGCCGGCCCTACGGCGTCAGCTCGGAAATGCTCGTCGGCGGCAAGACGCGCGGCTGCAAGGTGGCGAACGTGTTTCGCCGCAGGGAGGATGCGGAGACATTTATCGCAATGTTGGCGGAGAACGGCGTGGAGCCTTGCCACATCAAAGACATATTGGCCGATTTTGTGACGGGCTGACGCTTTATATTGATACGTTTGGAACTTTTTATTAATTTTTTATAAAATCAATGGACAAAACCATGCAAATATGATATAATAACACAATGACATATATATTTTTAAGAGGTGAGTTCCATGCGCCGGCCGTTTATGATTTCAATTATGCTCTGTCTGCTGCTTTTGGCCGCACATACGGCCCGCGCGGCCGGAGCGCCGGGATATTACTGCGACTTTGAGGATCGGGGCTCGGCCGAAAGCTGGGACGGGGGAATCTTTGACGACGCGGACTCGGTCTCGGGCGATCTGTCCTTCGCGGTGAACAATCCCCGTGGCGACGAGGTGAACGGCAGAGTAACCCACGCGTTTTCATATCTTAAGCCCATCGAGCTGACCGGCGGCGAGGTATATATTATCTCAATGAGAGTGAAAAACCTATCCTCGAATTCATCTTCCTTACGAAGCGCCTTTCGCATCGGCGAAAACGAAAATCAGATGATTTTTGAATTCGGCGGCATATCAAAAAGATGGGTCACGGTGAGCCAGTACTTTATGGTGCCGGAAACCGACAGTTACAGCTTTGCCGTCGAACTGGAGGACGGAACACCCGACCAGGGCTTTTATGTGGACGACCTGACCATTGAACCGATAGACCTCGCGCCCGAAAGCCTGACCCTCATAGGGGATCACACCCTTGTTATCCCATATGAGGGCGAAGCCGACTACTCTTACAGTCTCGGCGCTCTGTCCGGTCAGGGAGACATAATCAGCCTCTTTTACGGCGCGTGGGATATGGAGGCCGTGAACCTCCCCGCGGGGGTAAGCTTTGACGGCTCATCCTGCACGGTGACGGTCAGCGACTACTGTCCCAACAACGCCGGCTTTACCGTCAAATGCGCTTCGCCGTACTTTCTCCCTTTGGGAGACGTATCCGTCGATATATCCCTGACAAAAAACATATTCAAAAATCCCGATTTCTACGACGGCGACAAGTATTGGGGCTTTGAGCCGACCGGTGAGATCTACTACGGCAACCTCGAAAACTACCTGACCTTAAGCGCCGAAATCCCCGACGTGTACGGCTATCGCGGCACTCTCAGACCAAATTCGCCCTCAATGCTGACCGGAGGCACAATGTATGTGCTGAGAGCGAGGGTGAGAGCCGCCACCGAGGCCGCTCCCTCGGTTTATTCCGGAAATATTGCCGAAACAGACGGGGACGCGGTCAGCGTAAACTTCCTCAATCTTCCGGCGGGGGACTGGACGGAGGTCATTGCCGCGTTCACGCCGGAGGTCAGCGGGCTGTATGACATAAGCATAAACTTTTATACTCCCTCTCCGGACATTATAGATATAGGCGAGGTCTCTCTCTCCCCCGAGGATCCCGAGCCCACATATGTGACGATCCATGCTCCCGGCAACATTTCCATTCCCGCCTCCTCCTCCATCTTTCCCTTAAACGTTTATGTGAGGGATCAGGCCGGAAGAGTGACCGACGGCGAGTGCAGCCTGACGCTTTATCCCGAGGGTCGGGGGGTAAGCCTTACCGGCGGCAGACAGATATACGTTTCTCCCAACGCCGAAGCCGGCGATTACGAGATACGGGCCGAGTTCGACGGCGACCCGCTTATCGCGGACGAGCTTACATTTACGCTGAGCTATTCCAACATTGGCGACGGAGGCTTTGAGGAGCGCCGGGTAAACGAGTGGTGGGCGGCGGCTCAGCCGGCGACGCTGACTATCGAGGACGGCGACAGCGGCAAGTACGCCCATATAGTGTCCGACGATAATTTCGCCATAGTGCTGAACAACTCATATATGAAGCTTTACGCCAACCGCCCCTACGCCTTCAGCGCGAAGGTGCTGGAGGGCTTCAACTGCACGGTCACGGCCTTTCTTGAGACTACGGGCGGCGACAGAGTCCCGCTGATACAGTCCGCGGCCGGTGACGGCGAAGTATTCGCTCTGTTTCAGATAGACGAGGAGGCCACCGGCAGGCTGATGCTGTATATCTCCTCCGAGGACGCCGGCGTCAATACGGAGCTGGACGACGTCGAGCTGTTTCAGGCCATAGTCAATGTTTCGGCGCCAAAGCTTTCCGGCACATTTGACGTGGACTCGACTGTGGACGTCAGCTTTGATTACTACAATAACCTTGACAGCACGGCGGACATTTCCGACTGCACCGTCAGTTGGTTCATAATGAACGCGTCCGGCGACGAGGACGAGTACATTGGTAGCGGCAACCCGTTTGTTATTCCCCAATCGGCTTACGGACGGTATATATACTGCGAGGTTACGGCTGTTTGCAAGAGAACGGGCCTGAGCAGCGGCTCGATGCAGAGCGTTCCTATAATGATAGGCCCTTCTTCCGGCGGGCAGGAAAATCCTCCGGAGCGGCAAGAAATTACGGTGTTCAAGCCGGAAATATCCGACAGCCTTGCTTTCCCGGTGCTAAATCCCATAAAGCCCCCGGTTCCGTCGGATTTCGTCTTTGACGACGTGGACGGTCACTGGGCGGCATACGAGATCATGTCCCTGTACGACGCCAAAGTCGTGACCGGTGCGGACGACAAAAACTTCGACCCGGAGGGGACGATAACCAGGGGCGAACTGGCCGTATGGCTGTGCCGGGCATTTTCGGCCACCGGCGGCAATCAGGCATATTACGACGTACCCAAAGACAGTTGGTACAGCGGTGCCGTGGCGTCCGTGACGGCTCTGGACATAATGGGCGGCGTAAGCGACAGCTATTTTGCTCCGGACGAGCTTGTCACCCGTGAGCAACTGGCCACAGTGCTGGCAAGGACTTACGAGGCCATGGACCTCACCGTAAAACGGCGCTCGATCACATTATTCTATGATTACAGGGATATCAGCATATGGGCCCGCGACGGTGTGGAAACGGCTCTTGGCCTCGGCATACTGCGCGGCACCTCCTCATCCACGCTTATTCCGGGTGAAAGTGTTACCCGCGGCGAGACCTGCTATATGATAGAGCGACTGTTGGAATATATAAACAATCTGGACGACTGACCTCCGCGCCGATTTATACTTTTGGCTCTATGTCAAGAATAGTGGTGTAAAATCCTGCAAAGAATTTACGAAACAGGTTTCGGCCCAGGCCGAGGCCTGTTTTTCATATGGATTTATGCCACGCCTTGTTCTCTATCTCGCCAATAAAACATAAATAATATCCGATTTCGGAACCTTTTGAAGTTCCTGTAACCGTAGGCGTTGCGTTTCAAGACCTTAATTTTGTTGTTGCAGCCTTCCGTAAAGCCGTTTGTGTACCCATATTTAAAGGAATTCAGTATACCTTTTCCCCAGGCGATAAACGTGTTTCCACAGTTTTCATACTCAATTAGCCCGCTGTTTTGCGCCTCAAGTATCCAAGCGCCCATCAGTTTGGCTGACATTTCCGGCTCTTTTGCGTCCAGAACCTCATAAAATTTCTCTTTTAGATGATAGGCCTGACGAAGCTCATGAGAAAGATACAGCATTTACTACAAGGGTAAAGGAATATTTAGCCTCTTTAGCTGAGACAGATTAACCCGCGATCCTATCTCTTTTTTGATTGGCGCTTTTGCGGTGGTCTTTTTGGTGTGCTCTTTTTTTAATCTTTTTTCATTTTTCTCTTGATTTTTTATTTGCAGGCTTGACTTACGGGCAAATAAAAAACGCCGAACAGGTTGGTTGATCCTGTCCGGCGTTTTCCATTTCACCGTCCTTATTATGTATTTGCCAATGAACTGGACAACGCCGGAAACTTCTGATATATACGGTTTTTCGAGTGTTGTCCCTAATGGAACTCCTCTTTGTTAACGAATTGTAAATCTCGTCTTTTTTAAAACCCCGCTATTATCAGGTTTTCCTGCTTGTTGTCCCTATTATAACTCACTCACATGCCCTGTATTATACCGCCGGTGCGTTCCAGCAGCTCCGGGTCGGTTATCTCCAGCAAAATTCCTTTTGTTACGACGCCGAGGCGGTTTACCCGCAGTATTTTGACCTCGTAATGCCGACGGCCCTGACCCACGTCACAGATTATCTCGGCGCCGCCCACACTTACTTCGCCGGACAGACCCACGGGATATTCCTCGCCGCCGCCCATATCGCTCAAAACGTGCCCAAAAACGCCGCACTCGGTATTGCTGTCGATAGTGCCGAGAGTTTCGGCTCCGGTGACGAAGGCCCCCGTTATCTCGCCGGGAGCGCCGCGACGGCCCTTTATTACCGAGGCCACTACCGACTCCTCCACGGTACCCTTGCGGACAGGGAAGCGGACGCCGGTGTCGCTGTCGCTGATGCCGTGGCCCAAAGCTCCGAAAACTCCGTTTTCGCTGTCCACAAAAGTAAGGGTGCCCACCCCGGCGGCGCTGTCCCTGACCCACAGTCCCAGACGGCTCGTCCCGTCGTCACAAACCACCGGCCTTATCCGACGGGTCAGGCGGCTGTCCTCCCTTTGTATTTCAAGCTCAACCTCGCCCCCGGCCACGGCGGCGGCAAGGTCGTGATAGCTCTCCACCGCCTTGCCGTTCACCGAAAGGACTATGTCACCCTTTTCCAAACCCGAGCCGGAATAGAAGTCGGCAAAGCCGATTATCACCAGTCCCCGGCTCATGAGCTTTATCCCCACAAGGCGGCCCATGGCGGTAACGGTTTTGGGGCTGACTACCCGCAAGCGGACGCTCCTGTTTGCAAGGCCGCCCAAAATCGACAGCTTTGCCTCGTACTCCCCCTCGTCATAGGCCACCACGGTCTCCGCCGAAGCGCTGACGCTGTCGGGCAGCTCTTCCAGTCTCACCCCGCCGCCGAGGTCGCGTCCCGCCGGACGTCCCGAAAACAGCACCAGTTCCTCGGGCAGCGTTCCCGGCAGACATGAACAGTACAGCAGCACGCACAGTATAAGGGCCAGGGATATTCTCTTTAAGTACATCAAAAACGCACACCTCCGGGGCTAATTCTTCTATGAATTATCCCCCGAGGCGGTCACTTATATTCGTCAAGACTTTTAAAAACATAGCCCTGTGCTCGGGCCGCATCAATCAATTCGGCCATGGCTCCAGCGTTGTCGGATGAGACGGCGTGCAGCAGTATCACCGCCCCGCCGTGAAGCTGGGGAAGCACGCTGTCGAGAGCGTGTCGGCTGCCCTGCTGGGCGTCCGTTTTCCAGTCCACGTAGGCGACTGACCAAAAAACGCTGGTGTAGCCCATTTTATTTGTTATATCAAGCACCCTTGTGCTGTATTCGCCCCTTGGCGGGCGGAGGTATTTCATGTGCCGTCCGTAACGCTCATAAAACATCAGATCAAGGTCGTAAAGCTCCTCCTCTATTTCATCATCGCTTAAGTCGGGCAGAGAAGGGTGGTTTACGCTGTGATTGCCCACGATGTGGCCCTCGTCCACCATACGCCGAACCAGTTCCGTCTCGGTTTTGAGGTACGGCCCGGTGACGAAAAAGGCGGCGGGCACCTGTTTTTCCTTTAAAACGTCCAAAATTTGACCGGTGTAGCCGTTTTCGTAGCCCTCGTCAAAGGTCAGATACAGGCTTTTGTCGTCCTCGCCCATGTAATAGCAGCCGAAGGTCTCCATCTCGGAGGTCTGTTCGGCGGTGAACTCCGGCCTCGGATCCATGCGGCGGAAGCCCCAGCCCTTGGTAGTGTTGTCCAGCGCCACAGTCTCCGAGGCGGTCTCCTCGGCGGGAGCGCATCCGGCGGAAAAAATCGCAAGCGCAAGCAAAACGGGTAAAAAACGTCTCATAAAATCACCACATAATAAAAATGAGAATGGCTGATGCCATTCTCATTTTACTTAATTCATCGGGATTTTATTACTTTTTCTTCGCGCTTTTAGCGGCGGCGGGCTTTGCTCCCAGACCCTTCCACCAAGCCCAGAAGGAGCCGGCGATGAACAGGGAGGAATATGTGCCCACGATGATACCGATAACGATGGGAAGAGCGAACTCGCGAATGGATGTCACACCCATAACATACAGGGCGCCGATAGTGAACAGCGTTGTCAGAGAGGAATTGATGGCTCTAGTGTAGCTGTGACGGATGGCGTCGTCGGCGATGTCGTTGGGGGTCGCCTTCTGCATGAGACGGCCGTTCTCACGTATGCGGTCGAACACAACGATGGTGGCATTGATGGAGTAACCGACAATGGTGAGCACCGCGGCGATGAAGGGGCTGTTGATTGCCACTCCGAAGAGAGACATGAAGCCCAGCATGATGATAACATCATGAGCCAGTGCCATAACGGCGCTGGTGCCGCTCTGGAAGTCGAAACGGAACCATATATACAGGAGCATGAGCGCGATGGCGATGAGCACGGACTTGAGAGCGTCGCCGATGAGACGGCCGCTGACGGTACCGTTTACCTTCTCGTTGTTCATCACGTTCTCCTGACCGATGGAGAATTCGTTCTTGACGGCCTCAATAATGGCGTCGCTGGTTTCGTTAGTCATTTCGGGAGTCTTGACGATGACCTGCGTTCCGGCGGTAGCCTGAACGGAAATATCGGAGGTGCCGGCCTTCTCGGCCACGATGGACTCTATCTGATCCTCCATCTCGGAGGTGACGGTCTTGCCCAGCTCAAACTGGTAAAGGTTGCCGCCGGTGAAATCGATGCCCATGTTGAAGCCCTTGAATATCATCAGCAGGATGCTGGCAATAACCAGGACGGCGGAAATTGAGAAGAATATCTTTCTGTTCTTAGTGGGACTCATCAGGCATCCCTCCTTTTATTTACTCCATAGAGCCAGTTGCTTCTTACGCCGAAGCCCACGATGAGCTTGAGCAGCCACTTCGTAAGGAAGATGGCGGAGAACATACTTACAAGAATACCGATGCCAAGGGTGATGGCGAAGCTCTTGATGGTGCCGCTGCCGAAAATGTAGAGCACAACGCAGGCGATAATGGTCGTCACGTTGGAGTCGATTACGGCGGTGATGGCGCGCTTGTATCCGCCGTCAACGGAGGCGCCCACGCTCTTGCCCTGACGGAGCTCGTCCTTTATCCTCTCGAAAATTACAACGTTGGCGTCAACGGCCATACCTATGGAGAGGATAACACCGGCGATACCCGGCAGGGTCAGTGTAATGCGGTAGCCGCTGGTAACGCCGTCGCCGATAAAGAAACCGGCCATGATGAGCAGCGTGATGGAAATGTAGGCCACAAGGCTGATGTCAGCCACAAGGCCGGGCAGACGGTAGAACAGGAGCATGAACAGCATTACAAGGATAATACCGATGAGAGCCGCCTTGAGAGAAGTGTCCAGAGCCTGAGAACCCAAGGTGGGGCCTACGCTGCGGAGCTCCGCGTCCTGAAGGGCGAAGGGCAGCGAGCCGCTGTTGATGACGCTGGCAAGATTGTTGGCGGACTCGGCGTCAAAGCTGCCGTGAATTATGCAGGTTGTGCTGTCGATGACTTCGTCAACGCTGGGAGCGCTGACAATGTCCTCGTCCAAAGCGATAACTATCTGATTTGCTATGGCCTTGCCGTTGTAAGACTGAGCCACGGCGTTGGAAGTGGCCTCCTTAAAGGCCTCCTGTCCCTTGGCGGTGAGCTCAAGGCTTACATAGTACTCGGAATTGCCGCCCTGATTGACGGGGCCGAACTCCATGGAAGCGTTCTTAACGTAGTCGCTGCTGCCTTCCATGGCCAAATCGTAGCCGGTGCTGCCGTCCTCGGCGGTGTCGGTGTACATATAGCGGAACTCCAGCTTGGCCACCTGACCGATGAGGTCAACGGCCTGCTGAGGATCGTCCATATCCGGAATTTCAACGCGGATGCTGGTGGCTCCCTGACGGGAGATAGTGGCCTCGTTCTGGCCCATGGAGTCCAAACGCGCACGGAGCACGGCCTCGGCGCTGTCCATCTGAGCCGGAGTAACCTTGGAAAGCTCCACGTCCTTGGGCTCAAAAACTATGATAGAGCCGCCCACAAGGTCAAGGCCCTGCTTGATGCCCTTGTCTCTGTCGAGAACGCTGGGGACTCTGAAGTTGCCGATATTGATGTCGCCCACACAAACAACGGCAAAGGCGGCAATCAATATCATAATCAGTACAAATGAAATGACGCTTTTCGCTTTCATGTACCAATCCCTCCTTAACACTTACTTTAGTTTTACAACAATATCCATTATACAAAAAATTTGTCCAATAGTCAAGAGGTAAATTCAAAAAATTTATAAAAATGGCAGAATTTTTGTTTACGCCTTAACTGTTTTGAAGCCGAAGGGCAGCTCGCCCCGGTCGATAAGCCGCCGCCGATTATGATCATGCCGCCGTCGCAGCACGGCAAGGGCAGGCTTTACCGGCCGGCCTTCATAGCTGCCGGTCAGGGTTCAATCGCTTCCCCGTCCCGCCGATCCCCGTCAAGCCTCAAGCCGAAGGGCAGCGCCCCGCCGCCGATAATACCGGCCAGCGCCCGGGCCGACTCTTTGTCAAAATTGCCGTGAAT